>JAJZRP010000012.1:28034-42469 GCA_021802655.1 Pseudomonadota bacterium | reverse complement strand
GCCTGATGGGCTGGCTGAAAGCAGGCGGGGGCGCTGCCCCCTTGATCAATCTTCGATCGGCTCAACCCGAAGAAGGCTCAATTCTCCTGCTCCCCTTCAGACTCATTTCTGGATTGGAAAATACTGCTACAACGGATACAGGGAGTTGACTTCTTGAGGTAAAATTGTAGCGTATCCGGGGTGAGAGAGGGAGCTACAACAGCGTTTTGTGCCAGCGTATCGTGCGCAATATTGTAGCGTATCCGGGGTGAGAGAGGGAGCTACAACGTGCAGTTCTACAATGCTGACAACTCGGACATTGTAGCGTATCCGGGGTGAGAGAGGGAGCTACAACATCACCGCGGCTACAGCAATCGCGCCTGCCATTGTAGCGTATCCGGGGTGAGAGAGGGAGCTACAACGCTGGCGAATTTCGGCGTTTCCGGGTCGGGATTGTAGCGTATCCGGGGTGAGAGAGGGAGCTACAACCCTGAATGGCAAGGATTCCGCTTCGGACACATTGTAGCGTATCCGGGGTGAGAGAGGGAGCTACAACCGCCTTCATCTTGGACTGCTGGCTGATTACATTGTAGCGTATCCGGGGTGAGAGAGGGAGCTACTGGTATCCCTGGTTGCAGCAATCTATCGACAGCATATAATGGCCTCATATAATTCATGGAGGAATCGCATGCAATACGCTGACATCATTGCAAGGGAAGCAGACTCGCTTCCCCTGGAAAAACAGGCGGAGGTGCTCGACTTCATCGAGTTCCTCAAGGCGAAGGAAAGCCGATCAGGAGTAGCATCAACCCCAATGACGACTGAGAAAATCGAAGCGTTTTTCCGCAGCTTTAATGTGGATACAAGCAGCTACAAGTTTGATCGGGAAGAAGCCAATGCCCGCTAAGGCATTTATTGATACGAACGTTGTTATTTACGCCATGGGGCCAAATTCTGCGAAGGTTGCACTGGCCGCCCCTCTGTTTATGCATCACCCCACCATCTCGACCCAAGTGCTTTCCGAAAAGGCAATCGTGGCGGTAAGCTTGTCGCGATCACTTTCGAAGGTATATTGAAAGTAATGGAGCCGACAGCTTTTGTAGGTCTGCTTGAAAACGGCATCGGCCCCGCCAAAGCCTTCGGATGTGGCCTCATGCTGGTGCGCCGTGTATGAATGTCGAAGCCATGAGATTCAGGCTATCCAATCATGCACTGGAGGAAATGGAGCGCCGCGCCATCCCCCGCGAAATGCTGGAAATCGTTTTGCGAAGCCCGCAACAGATCGTTCCCGAAAGGGAAGATAAAAAGGCCTATCAATCGCAAATCGACTTCGGAGGGGGTAGAATATTCCTGCTGCGCGCAATCGTGAACGACGAAATTGATCCGGCGGTGGTGATCACCGTCTACCGAACCAGCAACATTCAAAAGTATTGGAGGGCCCCATGAAAGTCACTTATGATCCCGAGGTAGACGTGCTGCGAATTTTGTTCAGCAATGCCGCAATCGAGGAAAGCGACGAGGACAAGCCGGGAGTCATTCTCGATTACGACGTGAACGGCAATGTCGTCGGCATGGAAATCCTGGATGCCAGCAAACGCATGGAAAACCCTCGTTCCGTTGAATATGCGGTAGCCGGCTGAGAAATTCGGTCGAAGCCATCATAACTATGCCCAATTGAAACATCCGACTGGATGACCGATATTCTTCCACCTGCGCGCGATTTCAGCGATTATGCCGTCACCGTAGATGATGCCGGATTGCCAAATGACCTGACTTTGCAGCGCATTTCGGCTGAAGAATCAGTGTCGCCCGACCCAGTATCCGGGGCGGCGGCTATGGTGGGCAACGGCAATTACACGTACGGAATCGACGTCGGCTTGAGCTTCTTCGCTAAGACTGATTCGAGGCATTTTTTGCGTCGAGAACTTTTGTGCGAAGCCTGGACATAACTTCGTCGACAGGTATCCATTCCGTGCGCCACGCGCCGGGTGATCTCTTCGTCCCAGGCCTGGGCAATCGCTTCCGGAGTGTCCTCCGGTTCGCCTTCGAGACTGACGATCAGGCGGTGGATCAACAGTTCGCGTTCCGCCGTTGAAAGTCGCAGCGCCTGTCTTTCGAGTTCTTCCAGAATGACGGCCATGACGCCCTTCCATGAACATGACGATTACCCGCCAATAATTGCATCAGAAAGATCTCATCATGCCTTCCGCCAGCGACAGGGATGTATTGGCCTGCGCCCGCCTGAAAAGTAGATGGCTCGTCACTTTCGATAGAGACTTCGGCGACTACACTGCTTCCGCAGGGTGTATCATTGATGCGTGTGGTGGGCTAGATAAAGGAGAGCTTATGAACGAAATTCTTTTTCTTGTGGAGCAGGCTCCCGAAGGCGGTTTCATCGCCCGGGCGCTGGGCGAGGCGATTTTCACCGAGGCCGATACCTTGCCTGAATTGCGCCTGATGGTTCAGGAGGCGGTACATTGCCATTTCGACGAACAGGACATGCCCAAGATCATCCGCCTGCACATCGTGCAGGAAGAGGTCATGGCCGCATGAGGTTGCCTCGCGATTTATGGTCAGAAATGCTGAAATATCAGCGTCGCCCGGACCAGTATCCGGGGCGGCGGCTTTGATGGGCAACCGCGATAACCCTGACTGATGATTCCTGAATACGGAAAACCAACGTGTACGGAAAACGCTTGAAATACAGATGGGCGGTTCCATGCTGTCCCGGTGTGCCAATACCGGGCTGTTCTGCCGCCAGTTTGGAAACACGCTGTAGTTCCTGGTTGAACGCCCGGCTTGGCGTTATACCGCCATTGATTCCATACCAACGAGCGCTTCCTCAGCTTCGGCAAGCGCTTCTTCGTTGAAGGAGATGGCATCGATCAGCGTGCATTGTCGATAATGGCATCAAGGCGGGCGAAAACTTCTTCCGCCGGAATCCAGACCGTTTTTCCCGCTTCCATGTCCGCCACGCGCCGGGCGATTTCCTCGTCCCATGCGCGTGCGACGGCCTCGGGCATATCTTCCGTTTCGCCCTCCAGGCTCACGATGAGGCGGTGGATCAGTTCGCCACGCTCCCTGGGCGTGAGCTGCAGGGCTTCGGCTTCCAGTTTCTCGAGAATTGCCATGAGATCTCCCGTGATTCGACCAATTTTTCTTTCATAATAGCACCGATGAACGAAGCGGACGACCCCCCCATCATGCTCTCGGCGCTCCAGCACTGGAGCTATTGCCCGCGGCAGTGCGCGCTGATCCATCTCGAACAGGCATTCGAGGAGAACGTCCACACCATGCGCGCTGAAGGAAATCTGCCAGCCGCAGGTGCTGATGGGAAAAGAGAAACAGCGCGAGCTGGCAACGGCTTTGTTCGAGGTCGAGGAATGAGCGCCCGCGCTGCTTATAGCTGCGTCAGCGCTTCGGCGGGGGAGAACGTTTTCACGCCAGTTTCCGGCGGGAAATGTTTGCTGTTACCGGTAATGATGGCGCAGCCTGCGGCAAGTGCAGCCGCAATAAAGGGCGCATCGTCGGGGTCTGGCAAGTCTTGGAGCGAGACGGGTTGCGGCTTCATAGGATGTGCCACGCGGCTTCTTTTCTCCCGATTCGCGCACCATTGGTCTGCTGAAAGACGCCGACCTCTCGACCCACATCCGGCAGTCCCGGTCGGTGCATGTCAATTCGCGTTGTTTCCCCCGCGCTCGCGGGGATAGGCCCCATCAACCGAAAAGAACACCCGAGGAAATCGAGGCGTTTTTCCGCAGCTTCAATGCAGATACAAGCGGCTACAAGTTCGACCGGGAAGAGGCCAATGCCCGCCAAGGCGTTCATCGACACGAACATCGTCATTTACGCTCTCGGGCCGAATTTGGCGAACGAATGCGCCCGGGCCGATGAAATCCGGGCGGAACCTCCAACGTTCTGGTAGAATGGGCGCAGCGGCATTGATCCAGTCCCTGCGCCGCTGCCTTTAGAACCCTATCCGCCTGCCAAGACTGGCGCCGTTTTCCGGCGACAGGCCGATTTTTTCAGGAACACCATGAGCTTTTCATCCCTCGGCCTGTCCGAAGCCATTCTCCGCGCGGTAACAGAGCGCGGCTATACTGAACCCACTCCCATCCAGAAGCAGGCGATTCCAGCCGTATTATCCGGAGGCGACCTGCTTGCAGGCGCCCAGACCGGCACCGGCAAAACCGCGGGCTTCGTCCTGCCCATCCTGCACCGCCTTTCCGACGGAACCGTCAAGGGACCTTCGGAAGGTCGCCCCCCGATACGGGCATTGATCCTGGTTCCGACAAGGGAACTCGCCGCCCAGGTCGAGGAAAGCGTGCGCGAATACGGCAAGCATCTGAAGCTCGCTTCGATGACGATGATCGGCGGGGTAAACATCAATCCGCAGATCTCCCGCCTGAGAAGCCGCGTCGACATCCTGGTGGCGACCCCCGGAAGACTGCTCGATCATGTGTCACAGAAGACCGTGGACCTTTCCAGGATCGAGATTCTTGTCCTCGACGAAGCGGACCGCATGCTCGACATGGGCTTCATCCGCGATATCAGGAAGATTCTCGCGCTGCTGCCTAAAAACCGGCAGAACCTGCTCTTCTCGGCGACCTTCTCCGACGAAATCAAGGCGCTTGCGGACGGACTGCTGAACAATCCCGCCATGATAGAAGTGGCGAAGCGCAACACCACGGCCGAGACCATCTCCCACAAGGTTTACCCGGTGGATCGGGACAGGAAGCGGCCGCTGCTCGCCCGGCTCGTGAAAGAGCACAACTGGCATCAGGTCCTGGTGTTCACGAGAACCAAGCACGGCGCCAACCAGCTCGCAGAATACCTGACCAAGAACGGCATCAGTTCCCTTGCCATCCACGGCAACAAGAGCCAGGCGGCCAGAACGCGCGCCTTGTCCGAATTCAAGGACGGCAGCCTGCAGGTTCTGGTCGCAACCGACATCGCTGCCCGCGGCATCGACATCGCGGATCTCCCCCACGTGGTCAATTACGAGCTGCCCAACGTGCCTGAAGATTATGTGCACCGCATCGGTCGAACCGGGCGCGCCGGGCAGTCCGGAGAAGCGGTGTCGCTCGTCTGCGTCGACGAACTGAAGCTGCTCGCCGACATCGAAAGAGTGATCAAGCGGAAGATCCCCCAGGAAGTCGTGCCGGGCTTCGAACCCGACAGGAACGCAAAACCCGAGCCGATCATGAAGCCGAGGGGACAGGGCCGTCCGGGTGCTGCCAATCCCCGCACCCGGCATTCCAGCGGGAGACGATAAAGCGCAGCCTGCCGGCAATTCCGGGGACGCTGCGACTCTCGAAACCTACCGGCAGTTCGATTTTTCCGCCTTCGAGCAGCTTTCCGTCGAGCGAAGTCGCTGCGCGCCCCAGGTTGTCGCTCTGCCAGTCGTAGACAACCTGCCAGTCATCCCCTTCCATTGGCGGGACCATTTCCAGAACCAGCGAATCCTGGAAAAGGCAGCCGCCCTCGTAATGCTCGTCGGGCCAAATCCTGTTCTCGACCTCGTAATCCGGGACGCGTATCCTGAGCGTCATGCCGTAGGCGAGCGAAGGCCGGCCGGGATCGACTCGCGCACGGCTGGACAGGAAAACGCTGGAAAGATGGAGACTCTTCTTCCCGGCCTCCCAGTCCTGGTGCCTCAGGCAGGCCACCGAGTCTTCCTCGGCCATTCTTCTCGTGAGATACCAGAGTTTCCCCCTGGGGGAAGCCAGCACCTCGAACTGGTAGAGCGCGTCCACTTTTTTCCCGGAGTCGCGCAGCTCCCGCACCCGGGGCGGCAAACCTATCCCGTCGATATCGACCCAGATATCCACGCGCACGTCGCCGAAAAGGAACCTGACCAGGTTCTGGTAGGACTCCTCGCTGTTGACGATGCCGAAATACCCGGAGTGCGAACGGTAGGCGAAAGCCTTGGCGGTGGGCAGGGAAGGACGGCCCGCTTCGTCCACGCCCCACACGGAGGCGTTTTCTATTTTGACGAGACCGTCGCTGCCGTTCCCGGAAAAAGTTCGCGACAGCCCCTGAGCCACTTCGTAGTCGGCGCGGTTGGTGCCTATCATGCAGAAGAAGCGCTCCGAGGGAAAGGCAGATTCCGGCAGCCAGTCGACCCGCCCGGTTTTTTGGTAGAGATCGCGAACATCCAGGTAATCCGCCATTCTTTCCCGGTTGAAGTTGCTGATGTCGTTCGCGGAGAGCCACTTCGGAACGTTGATTCCCGCCATGTCTATGCCGTTGTGGGGAGTAGCGTAGGTGAATACCTTGTCGACGCATCGCCTCGCCTCGATTTTTCCCAGCTTCGGATTTTGCAGGAAGGCCCTGCATACCAGCCCCCCCATCGAGTGGGCGACGAGATGGCAGCGGAAATCGTCCCGCGTTATCCCGTTTCCGGTATCCGCGCAGACGAAATCCCTGATGCGCAGGATCAGATCCGACAGCCCTGTCGCGAAATCCTCGATTTCCGGGGTTGGGCCTTCCCCGAGAAGGGTGGATGCGCTTTCGTAATAACGGTAGATGACCACGGATTTGCCGGGGATGGGCTCGGACCAACCCTCGTCCATGATGTCGAGCCCTTCCCTGAAAGTGTCCTCGTAGCCGAAGTCGGAAGCGAGCCTCACCATGGGGGATTCGAAAACGTATTTTCTCGGCGGCCTTGCCCTGTCTGGGTTTGCCCGATAGACGGTGGAACCGAGATTGAAACCGCAGAAGGGGTCGGCCGTGGTCTCGTCGATCTCTCCCTGCGACATGGCAAACCCGCGCACATAGATGATGGGATTGAAACGCGTACTGGCCATGCTTCTCCCTTCTCCTTGGTATTTTATTCTGTATAGCAGAGAATCGGGGAAGACGGATAACCCCGGGAAAAGCGCGTCAGAGAAACCCTCAGAGGATTTCGAGCAGTCCCTTCAGCGCGTGCTCGACGGCCTGACGCCTGACGCTTTCGCGGTCTCCCTCGAAATGTCTTTTCGCGGTTGCGACCCTGCCGCTCTTCAGCGCCCAGCCGAAGCACACCGTTCCGACGGGTTTTTCCATGCTCCCGCCTCCGGGACCGGCAATGCCGGTGACCGCGACGGAAACATCGGCCCTGCTGTGCCTGATCGCGCCCTGCGCCATCTCCCTTGCAGTCTCGACGCTCACCGCACCGTAAATTTTCAGGGTATCCGGATTCACTCCGAGCATCTCTACCTTGGATACGTTCGAGTAGGTGATGAAGCCGCGCTCGAACCAGGCAGAGCTTCCGGGTATCGCTGTCAAAACTTCCCCCACCCATCCGCCGGTGCAGGATTCCGCTGTCGCAAGAAGCCAGCCTTCCTGCTTCAGCGCCTTTCCCAATTCTGCCGCAATTTCCCTGGTATCCATCAACCCATGAAAGACTTGAAAAGCGCGAGACAAATCAGCGCATAGAAGGCCGCGAGCAAATCGTCGAACATCACGCCGAATCCGCCGTGCAGCATTCTGTCATAATAGGCTATCGGAGGCGGTTTTAAAACATCGAAAAAGCGGAACAGCAGAAAAGCGCCTGCCTGCCAGAATAACCCTTCCGGCGTGAAAAACAGCACCAGCAAAAAAGCCACGATCTCGTCGAACACGATGCCGGAATGGTCGTCCTCGCCGATCGCCCTTCCCGTCTTGCCGCAAAGCCAGATTCCGAGCAGGAAGAGCTGGGCGATGAAAACCAGGAAAAAAACATCGGACTGCCCGAACCAGGATTTCAGGTATGAAAATAGGGGAAAGGCGATGAGCGTGCCCATCGTGCCTGGAGCGATGGGAGACAAGCCCGAACCGAAACCGAAGGAGAGAAAATGGGCCGGATGGGAGAGCACGAAGCGCCAGGTCGGCCTAACGGAAGTGTTCATATCCCGCCGCCCTTATCCTTTTCGCATTGTCGGCTTCGTCCACGACGACAAGCCCTTCTCCTTCCTTGATCCTGCCCACCCGGGAAAGGCGGATTCCGAACCTCTTTCCTATCGCTTCCACCTGCGCAGATTTTTCCGGAGGTACGGTGAAGCACAGTTCGTAGTCGTCTCCGCCCGAGAGAATCGCGCGCTCACCCAAAGGCGCCGCCCTGTATTTTTCCATGGTTTTCGAAACCGGCAGGGAGGAAAACTCCACCACGGCGGAAACTTTCGAGCACTCCAGGATGTGGGAAAGATCGGCACAGAAGCCGTCCGAGATGTCTATCGCGCATTTCGAGATGCCGCAAAGGCCAAGCCCCAGTTCGACCCTCGGCACGGGGTCCCGCAGCGCCTTCAGACAAAACGCCGCATCGGACTCATCGAGCACGATCTCCCCTCGAAGATGCG
Source organism: Pseudomonadota bacterium (assembly GCA_021802655.1). Lineage (GTDB taxonomy): Bacteria > Pseudomonadota > Gammaproteobacteria > Burkholderiales > JABEVD01 > JABEVD01. The sequence goes on along the minus strand of JAJZRP010000012.1, from coordinate 34,172 downwards.
CGAGCCCGAGTGCGGCATCCCCCAGGTTTCCGGAAACCCAGATCTCGTCCCCGACCGCGGCCCCGCTGCGCCGCAAGGCGAGTTCCGCATCGACTTCGCCCATGATCTGGACGCAGATGACAAGCGGCCCTCTCGTCGTGTCCCCTCCGATCAGATCGACGGCATAATTTTCCGCCTGCATCATGAAGCCTCCGGAAAAAGCTTCCAGCCAGGATTCGTCCGCTTCCGGGAGGGAAAGCGCAAGCGTGGCCCACCTGGGATTCGCCCCCATCGCCGCCATGTCGGAGAGATTGACGGAAAGCGCCTTTTTCCCGAGCAGGAAGGGATCGTCCCCATGAAAAAAATGCGTCCCCTCGACGAGCATGTCGGTGGAAACCGCAATCGTCCTGCCGGATGCGATCAGGGCGCAGTCGTCGCCGACGCCCAGCAGCGCATTCGGGGAGGCTTTCGTGAAATAGCGTGCGATGAGTTCGAACTCGGAGATCAAGATGGCTTGCCGAATTCGGAAGAACGCAGGCGGGAAGCGAGCTTGTCGAGCACCCCGTTCACATACCTGTGTCCGTCGGTGCCGCCGTAAAGCTTGGCGAGCTCGACCGCTTCGTTGATCACCACTCTGTAGGGAATGTCGATCTGGTGTTCGAGTTCATATGCGCCGATCAGCAGGATGGCGGATTCCACGGGGCTCAGTTCGGAAAACGGCCGATCGAGATGGGGCTGGAGCGATTCCTGGAGTTTTTCGGCCTCCGAAATCGCCCCCTTCAGGAGCCTGGAGAAATAATCGCGATCGAGTTTCCGAAAATCATCATCCTCCCCGAACTGGGAAGCTATGGTCGCCGCATCCTCTCCCGAGAGCTTCCACTGGTAGAGTCCCTTGAGAGCGGCTTCCCTGGACTTTCTGCGCTTTCCCTTCATGACAGCTGGCGCATCAGGTTCGCCATTTCTATCGCGACGAGCCCGGCTTCCCTGCCCTTTTCGCTCATCCTGGAAAAAGCCTGGTCATCGTCTTCGGTGGTGAGTATGCCGTTGGCGACAGGAATTCCCGTTTCAAGCTGGACCGTCATCACGCCGCGCGCCGACTCGTTCGAGACCACCTCGAAATGATAGGTCTCCCCCCTGATCACGGCGCCCAGGGCAACCAGCGCATCGTACTTTCCGCTCGCCGCGAGCTTGTTGAGCGCTGCCGGGGTTTCGAGCGCGCCGGGAACGGTGACGAGGGTCATGTCGGACGGATTCACGCCGTGATGGGTGAGCGCCGCGACGCACCCGCTCAGCAGTCCTTCGGAAGCCTCGATGTTGAAGCGGCTCATGACGATGCCTATCCTGAGCCCCGATCCATCGAGATTCCTTTCGGTTTCGACTATGTTTTCGTATTTCGCCATGATCATTCCTTTCTGAATGCGTCGGCCGATTCGACGAAACCCGTCACTTCGAGATCGAATCCCGTCATGCTGGGCATCTTCCTGGGAATGGCGAGCAGGCGCATTTTCCGCACCCCCAGATCTTTCAGGATCTGGGCGCCTATTCCGTAATTTCTCAGGTCGACCTTGGATTCCATTTTCGGCCTGATGAGCATTGCGCGCTCCTTCAGATCACCCTCGCATTCCTTGCGCCCCAACAGCACGATCACGCCGGATCCCAGGCTGGAAATCGCTTCCAGCGCATCGTTCAGTTTCCAGGAGTGGGGACTGCTTTCCACGTCGAGCAGATCCATCACCGAAATCGGCTCATGCACCCTGACATGAGTTTCCTTTTCAGGATCGATCCCGCCTTTGACCAGAGCAAGATGGGTCTGGTTCGAGTTCCTGTCGAGATAGACGACCAGCCTGAATTCGCCGAAAGGTGTCTGGATGGGGCGCTCCGCCTCGCGGCTCACCAGGGATTCGGTCTGGTTCCGGTAGTGGATGAGGTCGGCAATCGCCCCGACCTTGAGCCCGTGCTCCCGGGCGAATACCAGGAGATCGGGAAGCCTCGCCATTTCCCCGTCCTCCTTCAAGATTTCGCAGATCACCGAAGCCGGCGTGAGCCCGGCAAGGGCTGCGAGATCGCACCCCGCCTCGGTATGCCCGGCGCGCACCAACACTCCGCCTTTTTGCGCCATCACGGGAAAGATATGGCCGGGCTGGACGATATCTTCTGGCCTCGCATCCTGCGCCACCGCAGCCTGCACGGTTCTCGCCCTGTCGGCTGCGGAAATGCCGGTCGTCACGCCTTTCGCCGCCTCTATGGAAACGGTGAAATTGGTTCCCATGGGCGCACGGTTGGCGGAAACCATGAGCGGCAGGTTCAGTTGCCTGCAGCGCTCTTCGGTGAGGGTGAGGCAGATCAGCCCGCGGCCGAATCTCGCCATGAAATTGATCGCCTCCGGCGTGACGAAATCGGCGGCCATGACGAGGTCGCCCTCGTTCTCCCTGTCCTCCTCGTCGACGAGGACGACCATCTTCCCGGCTTTCAGGTCTTCGATGATGTGCTGTATCGGGCTCAGGGTCATGTCAGAACATCGGCTTTTTTTCGACCTGCAGGTAGCGCTGTGCGCCGTCCATGATCTCGGCTTCCGCATCCGCCACGCCGACCCATCCATCCACCTTGACCCATTTCCCCTTTTCGAGATCCTTGTAATGCTCGAAAAAATGGCTGATCTGCGCCAGGGTCAATTCCGGCAGATCGGATACGGCATGCACGCCGCGATAGAGCGTACAGAGCTTGTCGATCGGAACGGCAAGAACCTTGCCGTCCTGCCCGGACTCGTCCGTCATCTTGAGCATGCCTATCGCGCGGCATCTCACCACGACGCCGGTCATCAGGGGAACCGGGCTCAGCACCAGAACATCGACGGGATCGCCATCGTCGGACAGGGTATGGGGAATATAGCCGTAATTGCAGGGATAATGCATCGCCGTCGACATGAAACGGTCGACGAACATCGCCCCGGTTTCCTTGTCGACTTCGTACTTGATGGGATCTCCGTTCATCGGAATCTCGATGATGACGTTGAAATCGCGGGGAATGTCCCGCCCCGAATTGACCCTGTCCAGATTCATGAAAACTGCCCTTCGATATTATGGAAAATCAGCATTATATAATGGCGGCAGGCGAAATCATGAATTCTGGAGCATCGCCGCCCGAAATCTGTTAAATTTGTGCGACCAAACTCCGACAGGCCAGCCTTGACGCCAGACCAATATTGCCAGGAAAAGGCCGCGAAAAGCGGTTCGAGCTTCTATTACAGCTTTCTTTTCCTCCCGCCCGAAAAGCGGCGCGCCATCACGGCCCTGTATGCCTTTTGCAGGGAAATCGACGACGTCGTGGACGAATGCAGCGATCCTGCCGTGGCAAGAGCGAAGCTCGCATGGTGGCGGGAGGAGATCGGCAAGGTGTTTTCCGGAAACCCCGAACATCCCGTCGGGCGCGCCCTCCATGCGGTCGTGTCGCGCCACGACCTGCCCATAGAACTCTTCAACGAGATCATGGACGGCATGGAAATGGACCTGGACCAGCCCCGCTATCCCGACTTCAAGTCGCTCCAGCTCTATTGCTACCGGGTGGCGAGCGTCGTCGGCCTGCTCTCCGCGGAAATCTTCGGCTTCGAAAACAGGAAAACGCTGGATTACGCGCACGACCTCGGCATCGCGCTGCAACTCACCAACATCATCCGCGACGTCGGCGAGGACGCCAGACGCAACAGGATTTACCTCCCCATGGACGAAATGGCGGAATACGGCGTAACCGCAGCGGACATTCTCAACGGGAGGCCAGGCGAGAATTTCGACAAACTCATGGCATTCCAGATCAGCCGTGCCAGGCGCTATTACGAAAAAGCCATTCACGCCCTTCCCGATTCCGACAGGCAGAACCAGAAACCCGGGCTCGTCATGGCCGCCATCTATTCCGCCCTGCTGGACGAAATCGCCAGGGACCCGGGCGGCGTCTTGAAGTGCAAAACCTCCCTCACCCCGATCCGCAAAATCTGGATCGCCTGGAAGACATGGAGACGAGGGTAGCGGTAATCGGCGGCGGCTATGCGGGAATCGCCGCTGCATTCTCGCTCTCCGAATCCGGCATCCCCGTCACCCTTTTCGAATCTTCGAAGACCCTCGGCGGACGCGCCAGGGGTCTCGACTGCAACGGCACGAGAATCGACAACGGGCAGCACATCCTGCTCGGCTGCTACAGGGAGACGCTTCGGTTGATCGAAAAGACATGCAGGCTCCCCGAGCCTTTTTTCAGGATGCCGCTGGAGCTTGCAGTCGACTCATTCCGCCTCAGATCCTTCCCGCTTCCCCCTCCCTTCGACCTCCTCTTCGGCCTGCTTGTTTCCAAAGGAATATCCCTTTCCGAGAAGCTCGGCGCAATCGGATTCATGGCGAAGGCGAGCTCCCTGGAACTGCAAGCCGATATCAGCGTCGAGAAGCTGCTCGAATGTCACGAACAAGACAGCCGCATCACGAATTTCCTCTGGAAGCCCCTGTGCATCGCCGCCCTCAACACCCCGATCGAGAAAGCCTCCGCCAGGGTATTTCTCGCCGTGCTGAAGGACGGCCTGAATGGGGAAGGGAGCGACATCCTGATCCCGAGAGTCGATCTTTCCAGCCTTTTTCCGGCGGGAGCTGCCGAAATCATCCGGAAAAACGGAGGAGAGATACAGATCTCCAGCCCGGTCAGGTCCCTAAGAAAATCAGCCGGGGGATTCGAGGTCTCGACGGATTCGGCAGGCCGCCATTTTTCGCATGTGATTCTCGCAGTCGCCCCCCAGCACATCGGAAGGCTTGCCAAAGATCTGCGGGAAATCGAATTGCCCGATTTCAGCTACCAGCCGATCTGCACGATCTATTCGCAATACCCTGAAACAATATATCTGCCGCACAAAATGACGGGGTTTTCGCATGGATTGGCGCAATGGCTCATCGACAGGGGAGAAGGCCTCATCGCGGCAGTCATCAGCTCGGAAGGGAAGCATCTTGCGCTCTCCCAAAGCGAACTCGCATCGAAAATACATGAAGAGATCAGAGGGGTCGTGCCGGGGCTTCCCCCTCCATTTTGGCAAAAAGTCATCATCGAGAAGCGCGCCACTTTTTCATGCACGGTGGACGTCGACAGGCCTGAACAGAAAACCGCCCTGCCCGGCCTTTACCTCGCCGGGGACTACACGGCTGGCAAATATCCTGCGACGCTGGAAGCGGCAGTTCTGAGCGGCATCAAGTGCGCCGACCAGATCCGGTTATCGCTTTAAAACCATTTGATTAATATGGTTATTTATCCCGAAAATTACTTGTCAGCGCTTGGTTTCGTATGCTAGATTTGAACTGGGATCGGCAGTTCTACGCCGATCCAGCAGGAACGGAGCACACCTAAAAAATAGAATCTGCCAATTACGGGAAAGGATTAAGAAATGCAAGCATTGCCATGGCTCGTTTTGTTCGTCTTCATCATGCCGGCCCTTATCATTCTGACTGACCAGGGCAACATCAAGAACAAGTGATTCAACGGGGCGCGCAATGCGCCCTTTTTTAGGGAACCGCTGATTTAATCCTCCATGGAGTGCGTTGCTGAGAAAATCGAGATGATCGCACGAAGTGCGACGCAGGTCGTAGCTGGGTCTACGACACCAAGGAGCGCGACACAGCGAGCGCTCGATTTTGACGCAACCCTGAAGGGACGGGGCGTTACGGGCGATTTTCTTTGTAGCTTGGCTTGCGAATGGAATGACCATTCGCTGCGCCTCGCTTCGCGAGTCTCATCCCGTAACGCCGCCGTCGCGCCCATGCGGGATTAAATCAGCGGTTCCTTAATGCAGGCTGAGGCTGGAGGCGTGCATGTTGGCGAAATCGTCTTCAACCATGTCGGTCACCATGGAATGGATCTCGATGTCAAACCATTCCTTGAACAATTTGAGCGTCCTTCCGGAAGGCCAAAGGCGCTCGTCCCCCACCCAATCCTCGAGTTCACGTTCGAAAAGCTCATCATAATTCGAATAGACGAACTGCAGCGCGCTTTCCTCGTCGTCGAACTCCGGAATCAGGATCGCGGTGGCATCCCTTCTCAATTCATCGAGCGTCATTCCTTCCGGAACGGGATCGAGAACGCCCGTCAGCCAATCCAGGAATTGCTGCTTGGGTTTGATGATGGCAAGACTGCGGTTGA
>JAJZRP010000012.1:0-27934 GCA_021802655.1 Pseudomonadota bacterium | reverse complement strand
ATCAGGATCGCGGTGGCATCCCTTCTCAATTCATCGAGCGTCATTCCTTCCGGAACGGGATCGAGAACGCCCGTCAGCCAATCCAGGAATTGCTGCTTGGGTTTGATGATGGCAAGACTGCGGTTGATTTCGTACATGCTGTTTCCTGAAAACCAGATCTGTCAGGCCAATTGTAACCGCAAACGGGGCGAAAAATGAATTTTATGTCGATTCCTGAATCAGGCGACCTGCCGCAATGCGCTGCAGGACCATGCATTTCAGCCATACCTTGTCCCCTTCCGGCACATCGAGGAAAGAGACGCCATATTTCAGCATGCCCTCTTCAGCTTCGCCTTCATGCTCGATGCGTGCATCGATGCCGAATCCCTTTTTCATGTCATCGACTTCCGCCTGGAAGGAAACCCTGAGCGGATCATGCTCTTCCCCCACCGTGGCAGGGGCATCGAACTGCGCGCCTTCCATGCTCAGATTGGTCATCAGGACGAGCTTTCTCGAACCGTCCTTGCACTGCACGATGGCCGGCAGCTTCACGCTCACCCAGGGCGAGCGGCGCAGCGGCTGCATCTTCATTTTCAGCGGATAGGCAAGGTGCAAATAATACACGGGGGTGACACAAATCCGTTCGATCGAGGATTCAAAAACATAAATATCCGTTCCCGAAAACATCCGCACTTCCACAGATTCTCCCTCGATAAAATCGACTCTGCGTCCCTCCCTGACGGGCACCGTGACAAGCAGGCTAACCCCCTTGATACAGCCGATCAGCCTCGCATCGAAGCGGGCGCCCCCCTTGCAGACCTGAACCCGCTCCCAAATCTGGAGCGGCATTCCATTGGGTGGAAAAGGCTCGCGCACCATGGATTTACCCTTGAAATTTTAATTCAATATAGCATCCCTATCGGCATCTGCCGGACTCCCCCTGCGACAATTTGCCCCATTCCCATGATCCGGCAGCTTGGCTAACATTGCTCCTGCCGTGACAAGCGGCGCCTAAAACAGATAGAGGAGATTTCATGTCGGTAAAAATGAAAATGAACATGGCGATATTGCTTGCAGCTGCCATGACGCCGTCTCTCGCCTCGGCCTGCGCCTGCGGCTGCGGCATGTTCGATGTGGGCATGCCTGGTTTGGCTTTGCCCTCAAGCCAGGGGGGGAGCATCAATTTGCAGCAAACATTCCTGGACCAGAATCAGGCCATGCAGGGAAACAGCAAAATCCCCCTGAGCCAGAGTCCGGACCAGCGCATCAACACCACCTTCACCAACCTGAATGCCCAGTACCAGTTCAGCCGCGACTGGGGAATGATGGCCATGATCCCCTACTGGCAGAGGAGTTTCGACACCAATGCCAATTTCGGCAATGGCGCCCCACAAATCGTCAACAGCAAAGTGAACACCTTGTCCGACATTCGCCTCATGGGCATGTACACCGGATTCTCCCCCGACATGTCATCGGGACTCATATTCGGGGCGAAGCTGCCCACCGGCACCTATGCTGCGCCGGGCTTCGACCGGGACACCCAGCCCGGAACAGGGAGCACCGACATTCTTCTGGGGGGATACAGGATGGGACAGGAGCATCGTTGGGGCTGGTTCGCCCAGGGCATCTACCGCAGCGCGATCAGCACCCGGGACGATTACCGCCCCGGGAACAGCCTTCAACTGGTGGCCGGGATGCATTACGACGCCTTCCAGCACAGCACGCATGTCATTCCGACATTGATGCTCAATGCCACGATTCGACAAGCCGACACCGGGATCAACAGCAATACCCTGAATTCCGGATTAAAAACCGTATACCTGACGCCCGGGGTATTGGTTAATATCACCAAACACTGGCAGGCGAATGCAAGCCTGTATCTGCCGGTTTACGAATACGTCAATGGCATCCAGCTGGTTCCGAAACAGATAGCCAGCGCAGGCATAACCTACAATTTCTAACCCCCCTTACCAGCGCAAGCGCTGGTTTTTCCCATGGTGTGCCCGGCAAGTCTTCTGTGTCGGGCCCACTGTTTTTTCATGATAGAATCTTCCGTGGAGAATCCATATCATGGACATCAGTTCCGCAATCAAATCGCTCATCCTGTGCCTCGCCCTGTCGGTTACTTCCCTTGCGCATGCGGGAAGCAACTGGTCACTCACTGACACATCCGGCAAATCCGTCAGGCTTTCCGATTTCAGGGGGAAATGGGTGCTGGTCAACTTCTGGGCCACATGGTGCCCCCCTTGCCTGGAGGAACTTCCGGCTCTCGAGAAACTATACGAAGAAGGCAAGCTTGTCGTGATCGGCATAGCGGTGAGCTACCAGAGACCGGGAGAAGTGCTGGATTTCCTGAAGAAAAATCCGATCCCCTATCCCGTGGTGCTGGGCGACGACGACATTGTGGAAAAATTCGGGGATCTCGACACCCTCCCTACCAGCTTCCTCTATTCTCCCGACGGCAGGCTCGCAGGCCGGCACGAGGGTGCCCTCTCGGAAAAGGAACTGCTTTCCGCCACGCAGGGACATTAGAAATGCTCGAATTCGAGCGCGAGCATGAAGCCGCCTATGACCATCATGGAAAGACCGATCATGAAAAAGACGTCGGCGTATTTTTCCAGCACGCCTGACAGCGGATGAGGCCGCATGGAAATGTAGGAAAGGAAGCAGCTGACCAGAAATACCAGGCCGTTCACCGCAAAAACGGTGTCGATGATGGTGCCGGCATGGCGGGTTGCAGCAGTAAGACGGACTATGCTGATGACGGTGACGCAGACTCCGGTCATCGTGGCCGAGGTCGGCAGGATGTGGTTGGCGACCCCGGTATTCGAATCAGTGCGCATACTCTCTCGATTTCCCTTCTGAAGGAGGCTCCCGAAGCTTTCGGGAATGCAGATATTAAGACTGCATGATCGGGGCTTGGTTCCGAAAAAAAATGAGGGCCTGACCGCAGGTCGGGCCCGAAGGAGGGTTCGTTACCATGAAGATTAGATAACGGTTATATTCTAATCATGCTTTGACCAAAAATCAACATCAGGGAAGCCATATTTCGAACAGGGCGCCTCCTTCAGCGGCATTTGCAAGGGAGACATGCCCCTGCACGCCTTCCCGGACATGCGCCCCGGCGATGGTTCGGCACAATTCCGTACCCAGCCCGGTTGAAGGCGTCTCTTCGACAGCACCCAGCCCCGGACCGTCGTCACGAACGGAAAAAACCAGGAAGTCTCCTTCCCGCCTCGCCCCGAGGCTTATCCTGCTCCTGGCGAAACGCAGTGCATTCTGAATCGCCGCTTCCAGCGCCAGCTGGATGAGCCTCTCGTCGAAAAACCAGATGACCGGGGTGTTCGGCGAGATAGCCATCTCGATCTCCGGCGCATCGGGAGGCAGGAACACCAGATCCCTCACTTCGGCGAGGAAGTCTTCCGGACATACATCGCTGATTCGCGCCGTCATCTCCCCCTTGTACAGGGTCAGAAAACCGATGAGCTTCTGCCTCAGGCTGGTGCAAAGGGCATGGGAGGCCGCAACTTCCGGATTGTTCTGGCGCAGGATGGCGAGCTGGCCTTCCAGAACGCCCAGGGCGTTCTTCATGTCATGCACGACGACCGCAGTCAATTTTTCATCCATCTTCAGGAAGCTCCGCTCAATTCGGCTTTCCGGGTCAAGCTTGCGACATCCCGCCGTATTTTCCTGGCAAGCCCCAGGATCGCCCGGTTCCCTGGAGCGCCCCGGACTGCAATGTCCAGGAGCTTCATCCCTTCCTCTTCTTCCCCGGCTGCCAGCAATGCCCTGGCCATGAAGACTGTCGCCAGATTTCCTCCTGGTTCGGGTATGAGATTGCCCGCCCGAACCAGCATTTTCTTGGCGCTCGCAGCATCGCCCTGCCTGATGTAGGCCTGGGCCTTGATGGAAGCCTGCACCTGGGCGAAAACGCCCTTGTCGCCGAATTCCCCCACCCCGGCTTCGAGCACCAGAAAGGCCTGCTTCGGCTCCCCGGAATCGACATGTGTCTGCGCCAGGAAGAGGCAATCGGTCGCCTGTGCGGTGATCGATCCCCTCGTCTTGCGGATTGCCTGCTCGAAAGACGTTCTCGCAACCTCGAGATTGCCCATCCGGTAAGCGGCTTCGGCCACGATCCTGTTGCGCCTTGCGCTGGGAACGACAGCCAGGGCATGTCTCAAAAGGTCCAGCGCCGTCTCAAAATCGCCCTGATCTTCGGCGATTTCCGCAAGCAGATCGTAGACCAGAACGTAGGCGACGTTTCGTTCGAGAATATCGTTCGCGATCGTTCTGGTTTCATCCAGCCTTCCCGCTGCAAAATACCCCCTCGCCAACCCGAACTGTGCCCAACCCAGATCGCCGCGCATCGCAAGCGCCACCTGGTAGGTCGTTATCGCATCCTCATGCCTGCCTGTTTGGAGCAGGGCCTCTCCCTTGCGGCGCAGCGCCTCCATGATCCATTTCGAATTGGCCTGGATGAGCTTGTCGCTCTCGGCCACCGCGCCCGCGAAATCCTTTTTGGCCAGCCGCTGCATCAGCGGCTGCAAGGCGTCCCGCCTGTCGATCAAGCGTTCCAGCCTCGACTTGATCTTGGATGCGGTGAAGGGTTTCAGCAGATAATCGTCGGGCTGAAACTCGGCTGCGCTCACCACCGAACCGTACTCCGCCTCGGCGGTCACCATGATGAATATGGTATTGGGCGGAAGCAACTCCTGGGATTTGATGAACTCGAGGAATTGCTGCCCGCTCGTCGCCTTGTTGAGGTTGTAATCGCAGAAAATGGCGTCGTATTCGCCGCGCGTATCGAGCATGCGGATGGCATCGTCCGCATTTGCCGCCTGGTCCACGTTGACGATTTCCATTTCGGCAAGCTGCACCTTGATGGCAGCGCGCATGGCGCTCATGTCGTCGATAACCAGAACCCTGAGATTGGCAAACCGCTTTATCATGGATTGTTTGATTTATTAGTCAATAGCATTATTCCCCTATTCTTCAGGAGGCGCAACCAGACCACACACACCAGACCTCGACATTACCTGCGTGCAGAGTCCTTTCATCAGGCAGAGGAAAAGCGTATAGTTTGTATTACGTAGGATATTCCTGATATTGCGCCAAAAATACCGCAAGACGGACATGGGGGTTCGACAAATGGCGCTGGGCAACGAAACACGAACTGACGGAAGTCCAGATCCGGGCAGACTCCTCAGCCAGGAAGATGCCGAAGAATTGATCCTCTTCCAGAATTCCATACTCGAGGCAGTGGCATTCGGAGGCGGGGAGCGGGAGATCATCGACCGTGTTTGCCGGTTGGGCGAAGCCATGGTTCCCGGTTCCATCGCCACCGTCATGCTGCTGGACGACACCAACAGACTCAACGTCCATGCCGCACCGAGCGCCCCCCCTGAAATCGCCGCAAGGCTGAACGGACTCTGCCCCGGCCCCGAATCGGGTTCCTGCGGCAATGCCGTCTACTGTAAGGAACCCGTCTTCGTTGCCGACATCCCGGCAGATCCCAGATGGAACGGCCTGAAATCGCTTGCCGAGGAATTCAGCCTCGGGTCCTGCTGGTCGCTGCCGATATTTTCCCGGGAAAGGAAAGTCGTCGGCACTTTCGCGCTCACCGGATTCGAGAACCGCATGCCCACCTCTTTCCAGAGGAGGCTCATGGAAATCGCCGCTTCCATCATCACCATCATGTTCGAGCGCAGGAAACAGACCGATGCCCTGAGGCAAAGCGAAGAGCGATTCCGCCTGCTGTTCGAGGAAGCTTCCGACCCTAAAATGCTCATTTCCGAGGAAGGCCGCATTCTCGATGTCAACCGCAAGACGCACGAGCGGCTGGGTTACACCTGGGAAGAAATGGTGGGAAGGCCCGTCTCCGATTTCGTCTCGCCGGACAATGTGGACAAGGTTGCAGGGCGGCTGAAACGAGTCAGTCTCGATGGCCATGCCACCTATGAATCGGCCCAGATGCACAGGAACGGCACCGTTATGCCTGTGGAAATCAGCACCATTGCCATTGAACTGGATGGCAAAAGAACCTTCTACAGCATCCTTCGCGACATCACCCACCGCAAGGAAATGGAAAACGCACTGCGGGAAAGCGAAGCTCACCTCAGGGGCATCCTGGAAAATGCCCCTATCGGCCTTGCGACCGTATCCCCGGAAGGGCGCTTCACGAAAGTCAATCAGTCCCTTTGCGAAATTCTTGGCTATGAAACCGGGGAACTCGAAAAGCTCACCTTCCAGGAAATCACCCATCCCGACGATCTGCCATCCAATCTCGACAATTACCGGCGCCTGCTTGCCGGAGAAATATCGTCCTACACGATGGAAAAACGCTATATCAAAAAGGATGGCAATGCCGTGTGGTCCCAGATCACGACCTCGCTCTTGCGTGATGCCATAGGGAAACCGCTCCATTTCATCGCACAAATCGAGGATATCTCGGAACGGATACGCACCCGGGAACAGCTTCACCATCTCGCCTATTACGATACGCTGACGGACCTCCCCAACAGGCGGTTCCTGCTGGAAAAACTTGACTGGGCGCTAATCCAGGCAAGGCGCCATGGCAGATCCCTTGCGGTCATGTTTCTCGACCTGGATCGATTCAAGCAGGTCAACGATGATCTCGGGCACGATGTCGGGGACGAACTGCTCAAGGAGGTCGCCGCAAGACTGAGCGCCTGCGTGCGCAAGGGAGATATCGTGTCGCGCCAGGGCGGAGACGAATTCATCATTGTCCTGACCGAAATCAGCCATCCCGAAGATGCAGTTCTGGTAGCGGAAAAAATCATCGAGTCCGTCGATGCCCCGATAGAGATCGGCCCCCACCGGATAGCGATCGGGATCAGCATCGGCATCGCACTCCATCCGGCCGGGGGCGATGACGACATGCGCAACCTGATGAAGAAAGCCGATCGGGCAATGTACGCCGTCAAGGATACCGGACGCACCGGCTACCGGCTTTTCGGCGAATGAAGCAGCAGCGCGGCCTTGTCCAGGGCAGACAGCGCAAGGTCTATCACCGCATCGCTGTTTTTCACGCCCTCCGCGACGAGCCTTGCGCTCGAACAGATGCGCAGCGCGCCGCAGGAAACCGGCTGCCCCAGGCTGCAGCGCAACCCGGCAGTTTTCGAAACATGGGAAAGATCTTCGCGCAATAGCGCATGGACGACCCTTGCCTCTTCCAGTCCGAGACAGGCGCCGCCTCTTTTAAGTCTGAAGGGAAAAATCGTCCTGATACGATCCCAGCCCGGACTCGAACCCAGGGCATGGCGGTCGATGAGCGGAACGGGCAATGGCTCGAAATGGGGATCGCCTTCGAGGCGGCGACTTATCGCGCCTGCGAACCCGGAAAGAAAATTTTCCACCTCGACTTCGGGAATCCTGCGAAATGCGCGCAATTCCGCAAGGGCAGCTTCCCATCTCAGGAGGAGTCCAAAATTGCCCCCCGCCCCGGAATATCCGGAAGAAAGGGTTTTCTGCATTTCCCGGTTTGATAACGATTGCGGGACGAGCAGCGCTCCGGAGAAGGTCGGTCCGGTGAGGAATTTCGACCCCGTGAGCGCCACCATGAAACCCTTTGCGAGATAAGCCTTCAGCGTGGCATCGGCCATCCTGAACTGGCAGGCATCGACCAGTACTTCGACCGAACCGGGAAACCGCGATTTCATTTCAAGCGCGCAGGAAGGACTGGGGGCGATCATCCCGGTCTTGGAAACGTCGGCCAGCACGAGAAGAACCTTGCCGCCGGCTTCCGCGCAGGATTCGACGAGGCTTTCGATTTCTTCGTCGATTTCCCGGCAATCCCTGGGCATGGCGTCATTCGTGCGGATGCGCACACTCGTTGTTTTGGGAGCTTTTGCGGAAAGCGCTTCAGGAACCCCCCTTCCGGTTTCAGATGGATCGACCATCAAAACAAGATCGGGATTTGTCAGGCGGGATGCGACCCGGTGGACATCGGTACCGGAAGCCGAGAACAGGATTTCCAGCCCCGCCAGATCGGAGATTCCGCACAGAGACGCGAATTCCGTCCTGATCCGATCATACTCGCGGTCGCAGGCTGCATCGTCAAAATGATTGACGAGTCTTTCGCGCAATGCATCGGCTGCGGCAAATCCGGATTCCGAGATGGTGGATGCCGTCGAAGAGCCGAACTCGGCAAGTTCCGGATCGGGATAGGGCCCGCAGCCATATTCGTTCACGCCCGAGACGAGCGCTATCCTGGCATCCCCGCCCTCAACCAGAAGTTCCGCCGTATCCGAAAAACCACGGGGATCGATGAGCTTAAGTGCCCGCACGCATGGCTCCGATGAGCATGTCGCGGAAGGCGGAAAAAACTTTTTTCATCTGCGGCGCCTTGTACGGAAAAACTTCGACCGGGTCCATGGCATGCACGACCGCACCAGTGTCGGCTTCGAAAACCAGCAGTTTTCCGTCCCGGGTTTCGGCGCAGTCCAGTACCACATAATCGAGCCCGAGAATTTCGCTCAGGCCCTTCAGCGCTTCATGATGGCGCCTCGCGAAATCCTCATCGAAATCCCTCATGAAGTGCGCCTCCTCCTCGCGCTTCTCGGCACTCTCCGTCATGCCCGCATTGGCAAAATGAATCATCCAATTGTCGGATATGCCCATATGTGCCGCATGAGGGCGGCCTTTTATGAGCGCCACGCGGTATTTCCGGTAAAGGCCATCGGCGCTCCGGTAGTCGACGAATGGTGAAACATAAAACTCCGGATCGGGCATTTTTTCCAGGTATTCCGCTATTGACCGCGCATCTTCGATTCTTGCAAGTCCGTGCCCGCCGTGGGAATCGACCGGTCTCACGATGAAGGGAAAATCCTTGACCGAAGAAAGATCGGCCCTGTGGACACGCTTCGCCCCAGGCATGACGAGTCCCGCAACCTTCGCAAGGTGAACGGGAGCCGCTTCCCTGGAAGTCTTGAGAATATTGGCAGGCATGTTCAAAACCGGATGCGGCCATGAATTCAGCACCGGGGCCAGTTCTTCCAGAATGGGATTGGTCCGGGTCGATTCCCCAATCGAGACAAACAGGAGATCATGTTCAGGTAAGGGAGGGACGGGCGGCAGTCCCGGTCCGACATAAAGCATGTGAAGCGAAATATCCGAATTTTCGACCAGAAATTCGAGCGGCGCGTTGGTTGCTATATCCCCAGGCGCCATGATCGAGAGCAGCCGGATTTTCGCCTCCCCGTTCGCCGGCAAATGATAGAGGATCTTCGTCGCCAGCGCCTGGGATTGCACATCAAGCGCAACCTCACGATTGTGCCTGAGCTGAAGCAGCGTGGAAAGATCCATCAACGCATTCGCATCGAGCGGATCGCTTTCGGCCCGTTTTATCAGCGCATCCCCCAGCGGGGCCATATCCTCGCCGTCGAAAGCCATTTTCATCAATCTGGCAAGTCCCAAGAGCCCTGCCCGGCTACGTATTTCAGTTTCCATCGTTTCCCCTGGTCAGTGAATTTCCAAAATCGATTGCGGCATCGACGAAAGCGTCGATGTCGCTTCGATTGCTGCGATGATTGACGATGGCCGCCCTGATGGCCAGCCTTCCGTTCAGAATGGTCGTCGAAGGGGCCGCGATTCCCGATTCCTGCAGCCGCGCCACGATTTCAGCATTCACCCTGTCCGGTTCCATGCACTTGTAGCGGAAGCAGACGATATTGAGCGAAACCGGCGCGAGGAGTTCGAGCTGCTCCGCCTTTTCGATGCGCTTCTTCAGATAGCGGGCCAGTTCGCAGGTGCCGGAAATCGCCTGCCCGATCATCTCTGCCCCGAACACCTTGATCGTGAACCAGGTCTTGAGCGCCCTGAAACTCCTGGAAAGGTCTGGGCCGAAATCGCAGGGCCATGGCGAACCTGCAGCAAGCGCCCGGTTCTCCCTCCTCAGATAAGCCGCATCGGACGCGAAAGCGCTGCGATGCAATTCGCCGTCTCTCACCAGCACGAATCCTGCGTCATAGGGCACCTGCCCCCATTTATGGAAATCGAATGCGATGGAATCCGCACGAAGGATTCCCGCCAAGCGCGGCGCAATATCCGGAGCGAGCATGCCGAGCGCCCCGTAAGCGCCGTCGACATGGAACCACAGCCCATCCCTCTCGGCGAAATCGGCGATCGAATCGAGATCGTCGACTGCGCCGGTATCGACCGTCCCCGCTGTGCCCGCAACAAAGAACGGCACATAGCCGGCCTGCCTGTCTTTTTTCACAGCATCTTCGAGCGCAGCGATATCCATCTCGAAGCGCTCGTTCACCGGAACGATTTTGAGCGCATCGGCACCTATTCCGGAAAGATCGAGCGCACGGGCAATGCTGCCGTGGGCGCTGCTGGAAGCATAAGCGGCCAGACGGCTCTCATGCATCCCCTTTTTCCTGACTTCGGCCCCGAGACGAGCTGTCCTGGCAACGATCAGGGATATGAAATTCGCCATGGAAGTGCCGGTCACGAAAAGACCGCTGGCCGTATCGGGAAAGCCGAAAATTTCCCTGACCCATTGCAGCACCTGCTTCTCGACTTCGATCGGCATCTGGTCGCGTCCGCCGAGATTCGCATTCAATCCGGCAGCGAGCATGTCGGCGAGCATGCCCACGGGCGTTCCGCCACCATGCACCCAGCCCATGAATCCGGGATGAACATTACCCGTTGCATAAGGCAGCACCGCGCGCATGAAAGTTTCATGCGCACTCGCAAGAGCGGTGGGTCTGGCGGGCAATGCTTCCCTGAAAAGATCGCGCACCTCTTCGGGAATGGGCTGCCAAACCGGGCGTTCCCGTATGTGCTCGATATAATCGATCATGTCGTCGAGCATGTGATGCGCTTCGATCCTGAATTCATTCCAGTCGATCGGGTCAAGCATAGGGGGTCTTTTTCATCCAAATCTGATCAGCAATTAGCATGCCTGATGCAATTTCTCGGGTTTCCAGGCAACAGGGCGGCAAATTTGGCCGCAAACGGCAACATTATGAGCCATAATCTGCCATTGCGCTCCATTTCATATTCGACTATCTTCTGGACAGGGCAATGCAGCTCCCGCATCGAGCAGCATTGCCCTCTTTACGGCATCCTTGTCCGGATACTTCAGGCGCTATTGTATGAACATTATTTGGAGGCATAGCCATGAGTTCTGAAAAACCCGATGCCGATCATCTGAAAAAGAGACTCGATCCGGAACAATACCGCGTGACCCAGGAATGCGGGACGGAGCCGCCATTTTTCAATGCCTACTGGAACAACAAGAAGGCCGGGATCTATGTCGACGTCGTATCGGGAGAACCGCTTTTCAGTTCGCTCGACAAGTTCGACTCGGGAACAGGCTGGCCGAGCTTCACGAAGCCATTGGTGCCTGAAAATCTCACGCTCAAAACGGATCGCACCCTTTTCATGGAGCGTACGGAGGTTCGCAGCAGGAATTCCCATCTCGGCCATGTTTTCGACGACGGCCCCGCCCCCACCGGCAAGCGCTACTGCATCAATTCGGCTGCGCTCCGCTTCATCCCGGCCGAAGACCTGGAAAGGGAAGGCTATGGGGAATATCTCAGGTTGTTCGAAAAGAAATAGAACCACCTTCTTAATTTTACGCTAATCTTTCTGGATTACCATTTTCTTCGGGGCCATGTTGCAGTAAGTGCTGCGTTTACAGTGGCGCTCCAAAACGAGCTGATTCATCAACACTTGAAGGAAACAGAACATGAAAAAAACGCTTGCTGCCGCACTCCTCTCGGTTGCCGTCGCAACCCCGGCCTTCGCCGATGGCGGCTTCTACATCGGCGGCACAGTGGGCCGTGCCAACACCAGCAATTTCGCAATCCCCCTGGCCAAATCGTCCGACACCGTATACGGCGGACTTGTCGGCTACCAGTTCAACCCGAACTTCGGCGTCGAAGCGCAGTACACCGGAGCAGGAAAATTTTCCACCGCCACGATGAGCGGCAAGAGCGATGTATTCACTGTCGATGCGGTAGGCACGCTGCCGCTCGCTGACAGCTTTGCGCTTTACGGCAAGCTCGGGATCGGCAGCTCCAAGAGCAATATCTCCGACACCACCCTGACCTACCAGGGAGCCAGCCGCACTGCGGCAACCTACGGCCTGGGCGTTCAATACAACGCCACGCCGCAATTCGGCATCCGTTTCGGATGGGATCGCTACGGTTCCGCAGTAAGCAATGCAGGCGCAAAAACCAACTTCAATTCGAATGTCTGGGCTGCCGGAATAGTCTACGGATTCTAAAAACCCCTGAACAGAAAACCGGGGAATTCCCCGGTTTTCTACAATTCCGCAGGGAAGTTTCCCGGAATCAGCATTTCCTGGGAAATATGCAGTCTTTGCAGCAATCCCCGAAGTTCCCGCAATGCCTCGCTCTGGATCTGGCGGATCCGCTCACGGGTCAATTCCATGCTCTGCGCGATTTGATCGAGTGTCGAAATGTCATGGCCGTTGAATCCGTAACGGCGCTCGATGACCAGTCTGTGTTTTTCCGTGAGCCTTCCGAGCCATTCGTTCACCAGCCTTTCCATTTCGGCATTCTCCATCAGCATGTCCGGGGACAGGTTGTGTTCGTCCGCGATCGATTCCCCGATGGAAAGCATGGGATCGATTTCGAGAGGCGCATCCAGGGACAGCATCTTCTCGTTCTGGTGCATCACCCACTGCACCTCCTCGATCGTCATCTCGGTTTTTTTTGCGATCATTTCGGCGCTGGCATCCCCGCCATGCGACTCCAGCTCATGAACCACGCGCAAAATGTGATTGATGTCTTTCACCACATGCACGGGAAGGCGAATGGTTCGCGACTGGTTCATGATCGCTCTTTCGACATTTTGCCTGATCCACCAGGTGGCATAAGTCGAAAAGCGGAAGCCCATCTCGGGGTCGAATTTTTCGAGCGCATGGATCAACCCCAGGTTGCCCTCCTCGATCAGATCGAGCAAGGCGATGCCGCGGTTGACGTAATGTCTCGCTATTTTCACCACCAGCCTCAGGTTGTGCTCGATCATTTTCTGGCGCGCATCGAAGTCGCCGCTTTTCGCCAGCCGGGTCAATCTCAATTCCTCTTCCGCTTTCAGCAGCGGTTTTTTCCTGATCTCGTTGAAGTAGATCTGGATGACATCGAATACCGGATCATCCGAAGTATGGGGATGGTCTTCCTCGACGTGAAATCTTTCTTCGGGGTGCAGGTCTTCCTGGTCGGAAATCATGATTTGTCCTTGTTGTGCTGAATCCCGGTTTGAGCAATGCTTGGTCGCAGGATCATAAGCCACTTTCCACGCAATCGCAATGTTCTGAAATCGCTCTAAATCACTGCAGCCACCTGATTAGATGGCGAAGCGAGTCCTAAAGTTCCCCTCTAAATTATCATCATTAAATATTTTCAAAAAACCCTTTTCAAAATACCGGAATTCTGCAACAATAAGAACAATTCTCATTAACAAACTTCTGATGGCTATCGTCAAACTTTCGACTCTCGCCGCCGGAGAATCGGGCGTGATCGCTGCGCTGCACGCCGAAGACGAGCTTTACCACCGGCTTGCCGCAATGGGATTCCGCATCGGCAAGCGCGTGGAGATCCTGCGGCTCGGACGGTTCTCCGGCCCGCTCCATTTGCGGATCGGCACCACCGATCTGATGCTGCGGCGCAGCGATGCCAACAAGATCGACGTGGCCGCCGAATGAAACGCATCGCTCTTCTGGGCATGCCCAACACGGGCAAATCGACCTTCTTCAACAGGATCACCGGTGCCTCTTCCCGGACCGGGAACTGGCCCGGCGTCACCGTGGATCTTTTGGGAGCGAAAATCCTCCTGGGCGGAACCATGGTGGAGATCGTCGACCTTCCGGGAATCTACGACCTGCACGGCTTTTCGGACGACGAGCAGGTGGTTCGCCATTTTCTGGAAAACAACAGCGTAGACCAGGTGCTGATCATACTCAACACCTCGCAGATCGAGCGCCAGCTGAGCCTTGTGCTTCAGATAAAACAACTCGGGCTTCCCGCCATCCTTCTGCTCAACATGGCGGATGAGGCGAAAAGGTTCGGCATCACGGTCGATGCTGACAAAATGTCCGGGATGCTGGGCCTGCCGGTGATGCTCCTGAGTGCAAAATACGGCACCGGCTACCAGAACGCCTATCGGCTTCTCTCGCGCATGCTGGAGAAAAGCATTCCTGTCAGGCTGGACCGCCTCAAGGAAATGCTTTCCCAGGACGACAGGGTGGAGTCCGAAATGGACCGTGTTCTGAAAAGCACGGTACAGGTACCCGCGCAACTTTCGGACAATCTCACCTCACGCCTAGACCGCGTCCTCCTGCACCCCTGGCTCGGCCTGCCGCTCTTTTTCCTGGTGATGTACCTCACCTTTCAGGCGATATTCCTTTTCGGGAAACCGCTCCAGGCCGGCGTCACCTGGATGCTGGACACCTTCCGCCATGCAGCGCTCGAACCGCTTTTCGCCCATTTCCCCCTCGTTCTGAAAGGGCTGTTGCTGGACGGCATCTACAACGGCGTGGGGACAGTCGCCACTTTCGTTCCCATCATCATCCTGTTCTTCCTGTTCATGGCGATCATAGAAGACACGGGGTATCTTTCCCGGGCGGCTTTCCTGATGGATGCGCTGATGTCGCGCCTCGGCCTCGACGGTCGAAGCTTCGTCATGCTCCTGATGGGGTTCGGCTGCAACGTCCCGGCCCTGATGGGAACACGGGTGATGCGAACGCGCAGCCTGCGCCTTCTGACCATGCTGGTGATCCCGTTTTCGCTCTGCTCGGCAAGATTGCAGGTCTTCATTTTCATCACGGCAGCGATTTTCTCCCCCAAAGCCGCGCCGCTCGTCCTGTTCAGCCTTTATCTCTTCAGCTTCGCCACAGCGCTCCTCACCGCAGTGCTCTTCAAGAAACAATATGGAAGCTCCGAACCCTTCATCCTTGAGGTGCCGCCCTACCGCTTCCCCACCTTGAGACAGATGCTGCTGCGCGGCTGGCACGAAGTGCGGCATTTCCTGAACCGCGCCAGCAAGTTCATCGTGGCGGGCGTTGTGCTCGTCTGGCTCCTCACCCATTTCCCGACCGATGTTCCGCCTGCGAGCGCCCACACCCTGGCGGGCATGATCGGCTCGGCTTTCTCCCCCCTGCTCAATCCGATCGGCATCGACCAGCAGCTCGCCATTGCCCTCATCTTCGGTTTCGTCGCCAAGGAAATCGTGATCGGCTCACTTGCCGTGATCTACGGCATGCAGGGCCAGGGGCTGATGGCGCTGATGGCGCACCAGCTCGACTGGGTTCAGGCTTACAGCTTCATGCTGTTCACATTGATCTACACGCCCTGCCTTTCCACCATCGCGACCCTGCGCAGCGAATCGAAAAGCAACGCCTTCATGCTGCTTTCCATAACCTGGTCGCTGGGACTTGCCTGGCTGGTCAGCTTCGTCTTCTATCAGGGCGCACGCGCACTCGGATACTAACGAAGCGGATCAGGCGGAAAGGGAATTATCATACCTGTCCCGGCACCACATGGACATTTCCTCCGAACTCCCTTCAGTATCGAGAAGGCGGTCGTATTCCTTTTTGATCATTTCATAACAGGCGCAGACCTGCGCCGCCATTTTTTCATGATCGAGAATGGTGATGTGTCCCCTCGTATAGGCGATCTTGCCTTCGTCCTGCAGCTTCGATGCAGCCTTGTTCACCCGTTCGCGCCTGACGCCCAGCATGGAGGCAATGCTTTCCTGCGTCAAAACGATTTCGCGTGAAGGCACCCGGTCAAGTATTTGCAACAAGAGATGGGCAAGCTGGTCCTGCAGAGAATGGTGCCGGCCGCATGCAGCGCTCAACCCCATGTAAGTCATCAATGCCTGACCGTAAAGAAGGAGCTTCCGGTGGAACCGGTCGCCGCGCCTGAATTCCTGCTTCAATATATCCGCCCTGATTCGCATGACAAAACCGCCGCTCTGGCTGACAGCCGTGTGCGGCATCGTCAAGCCCCCCAGGAAATGGGCGATTCCGACCATGCCTTCGTAGCCGACCATGCCGATGGCTGTGCTTGAGTCATCTTCCATGACATGGGAAAGGGAGACGAAGCAGTCCACCGGGAAATAAACATGGCCGGAAGCTGCGCCGGGTTGATAAAGGATTTCCCCAGCACTCACCTGAACCTTCTGCAGATGCGGGCAGATGCGCTCGCATTCCTCGCTCGACAATGTCGAAAGAAGCTTGTTCCGCTGCAACTTAGGGCAGTGTTTAACCTTGAGCATCGACGCCACCAACTTTATGCTAATCCGTACCTGATGCCCGCACATGCCATTTCGCCCAGCAAGCATCCTTCTTCGCACATACTGGGTTAACGGCAACCATATATCTTTCTTTAAAATTTATTGCAGATTCCTTACACCGCCAACCTTGACTGATGCAATATGAGCGGTTTCGCATAAACCATGACCATGCCTGGATGTAGAATTTTACAATTTTGTAATAAATACCCGGAGCGACTTCCTTTACCATGAAAAAGAATTTGCCTGTAACGCAGCAGGAAATCGACTATGCGGAAAGCGATGTCTTCGTCACCAAGACGGATGCGAAGGGGATCATCACCTACGCCAACGATTCCTTCGTCAACATCAGCGGGTTCTCCCGTGAAGAACTCGTGGGCAGGAATCACAACATCGTTCGCCACCCCGACATGCCGGAATGGGCGTTCGAGGATCTCTGGAAAACCGTCAAGCAGGATTTGCCCTGGCGAGGTATCGTCAAGAACCGCGCCAAGAACGGGGATCATTACTGGGTGCGCGCCAATGTCGCCCCGATCAAGGAAAATGGCAATATCGTCGGATACATCTCCCTCAGAAGAAAACCGGGCCGCGCTGAAATAGCTGCTGTCGAACCCCTGTACCGACTTCCTTCTCCGCCGAAAGTCCGATCCTTTTCCCGCTGGTTCGGAAATCTGGGATTGCAGGCCAAGACGCAGCTTATGATTCAGCCGGTTCTGTTATTGCTTCTGGTTGCCGCGCAACTCTTCTTCACGAAAAGGGCTGGGGGGTTCAAAGACCTCGGCACACTGACTTACGAGCTTCTCGCCGCCCAGGCCCTGCTGCAGATTGTCCTGTTCTTCTTCATGGGCTGGGTGATCCGGAAATTCACCAAGGAACCCATCGACAGAGTCAAGGAACTCATGGTCCGCAGCCTCGTCGACAGGGACATGACCGCCCAGATCGACATCTCGGGGCGCGACGAAATGGGGATGCTGCTGTGCACGCTGCAGGCGAGCCAGACCCATCTCGGCGCCATCATCAACCAGATCACCCTGGCGTCCGACGATATCGAACATCGGGCAGCTCATTTGAAGGATGCGGTTTCGGAAGTGGCAAAAAATTCCGATACCCAGATCGAAAACATTCTTCAGGTATCCAGCACCACCGAACAAATCTCGCAATCCGTCGAAAGCATCGCAGAAAACGCCCTGGATGCGTCCAGTTCCGTGCAAACCGCCCATTCGAATGCCGAAGAAGGAACAACCAGGATGAACGAAACTGCCTCGGCGGCAAAACAGGCTGCAGATTCGGTGGTTGATTCCGCAAAATCCATTCAGGAACTGGAAAGCGCCATTCAAAGCATCCGCGGCATCACCAACGTGATCAAGGAAATCGCCGAACAGACCAACCTGCTGGCCCTGAATGCCGCTATCGAAGCTGCCCGTGCCGGAGAGCAGGGGCGCGGTTTCGCCGTCGTGGCCGATGAAGTCAGGAAGCTCGCCGAAAAAACATCGAGCAGCACGGTCGATATCGGGGTCCGCATCGAGGAAATTCAGAAAATCACGGAAGACTCCGTTTCGAAGATGAATCTCGTCGCAACCCAGGTGCTCTCCAATGTCGGCAGGCTGGAGGAAGGCAATGCAATCCTTCACGGAATTTCCGAAACGACCGAGGCCGCCATGAACATGGCGCGTCAGATTGCGGAAGCGGTCAAGGAACAGGCCATCGCCAGCTCGGACATCGCAGGAAAAATGGAACGCATCTCGAAGCTCACGAATTCCAATACCGAAATCGCATCGCATGCGCATCACGCTGCAAACGAACTCGATACTGTGGCAGCGGAACTTCAGGCCATCACGCACACTTTCAAAATGTAATTCGGGGATATACGCCGATCGTTTAACTGTCGGGGCATCATGCGCGACATCACATCGGTCACGATGACTCGGCGTTCTCCTCGACCCGGGCGGCCCGGATCTGGGTCGATGCGGTTGAATTTACCTGCACTACCACTCCCATAAAAACTCCGCCTTGACACAAGCCGAGATCCGTTCCTATAGTTAAATACGAACGCGCAAACACAACATCTTGTGTATGCGATGTATTTACCAGCGGGAGGAAACCATGGTCGCAGCAGAAATTTCTACAAGCGAGCCGGTTTATTTGCCAAGCGAAGTCGTCAAGCGGGGCGGGGCGAGTTCCAGGTTCGATGTCGGCAAGATCGAGTCGGCCATATTCAGGGCGGGAAAGGCCACGGGTGAATTCGATGAGGGCGAGGCGAAAAGGCTCACCGCCCAGGCCGTCAGGGTGCTGGCCCACAAATTCCGCGGTATCGCGCCTTCAATAGAGCACATCCAGGACATCGTCGAGCGCATCCTGATAGCAGCGAACCATCTCAAAACCGCCAGGGCCTACATCGTATACCGCGAGCAGCACAGCAAGCTGCGCCAGGACCGCAGGACAGTGGTCGACGTAGGCGCATCGGTCAATGAATATCTGGATCGGGAGGACTGGCGCGTGAATGCCAACGCCAACCAGGGCTATTCGCTGGGTGGACTGATTTTGAACGTCTCCGGAAAGGTCATCGCCAACTACTGGCTCAACCATGTCTATCCGCCGGAAGTGGGGGGAGCCCATCGCAGCGGCGACATCCATATCCACGATCTGGACATGCTCTCCGGATACTGCGCAGGATGGTCGCTGCGCACCCTGCTTGCCGAAGGGCTGAATGGCGTTCAGGGAAAGGTCGAGGCAGGCCCGCCCAAGCATCTTTCGAGCGCGGCAGGCCAGATCGTCAACTTTCTCGGCACGCTGCAGAACGAGTGGGCAGGCGCCCAGGCCTTCAGTTCCTTCGACACCTACATGGCGCCCTTCATCAGAAAGGACGACCTGGCCTACGATGAAGTCAGACAATGCATCCAGGAATTAATCTATAATCTCAATGTACCCTCCCGCTGGGGCACCCAGACGCCCTTCACCAACCTAACCTTCGATTGGGTCTGCCCCGAGGATCTGCGCGACCAGATCCCTCTCGTCGGGGGAGAAGAGATGCCCTTCACCTACGGCGAACTGCAGCGCGAAATGGACATGATCAACCGCGCCTACATCGAGGTCATGACTACAGGGGATGCCAGGGGGCGTGTCTTCACTTTTCCCATTCCAACCTACAACATGACGAAGGACTTTCCCTGGGAAAGCGAAAATGCGCAGCGCCTTTTCGAAATGACGGCGAAATACGGCCTGCCCTATTTCCAGAATTTCATCAATTCCGACCTATCCCCGAACATGGTCCGCTCCATGTGCTGCAGGCTCCAGCTCGACCTGAGGGAGCTTCTGAAGCGAGGCAACGGCCTTTTCGGCTCTGCGGAACAGACCGGTTCGGTGGGGGTCGTGACCATCAACTGCGCGCGCCTCGGCTACCTCCACAA
The DNA here is from genome assembly GCA_021802655.1 of Pseudomonadota bacterium. Taxonomy (GTDB): domain Bacteria; phylum Pseudomonadota; class Gammaproteobacteria; order Burkholderiales; family JABEVD01; genus JABEVD01. The sequence continues at coordinate 8,261 of JAJZRP010000012.1, read as the reverse complement.
GGAAAACGAATGCGCCCTGCTCGAACGTCTGGACGAACTGCTGGAGATCGCCAAAAACAGCCTGGAAATCAAGCGAAAGGAAATCCAGCGCCACATGGACCGCGGCTTATTCCCCTACACGAGGCGCTACCTCGGCACCCTGCACAACCATTTCTCGACCATAGGCGTGAACGGGATCAACGAGATGATCCGGAATTTCAGCAGCGACCGCTACGACATCGCATCCAGTGTAGGGCACAGCCTCGCCGTCCGCCTGCTCGACCATGTCCGCGAAAAAATGCTCGTCTTCCAGGAAGAAACCGGGCACATGTACAACCTGGAAGCCACCCCTGCAGAAGGCACCACCTACCGCTTCGCCAGGGAAGACAGGAAGCGCTTTCCCGACATATTGCAGGCTGGGGCGGATGACATGCCCTATTACACCAATTCTTCCCAGCTTCCGGTCGGCTTCACGGACGATCCCTTCGAAGCGCTGGAACGCCAGGAGGAACTGCAGGGCAAGTACACGGGGGGCACCGTACTGCACCTTTACATGCCTGAGCGCATCTCGAGCGGAGCGGCCTGCCGGGATCTGGTGCGCCGCTCGCTCGAGCGCTTCAGGCTGCCCTACATCACCTTGACCCCGACCTTCTCGGTTTGCCCCAGGCACGGTTACCTGGAAGGCGAGCAGGAATTCTGTCCGAAATGCGACAGCGCAAACCTGGAGGAGCGCCAGCCCTGCGAAATATGGACACGGGTAATGGGATATCATCGCCCGGTCGCCTCCTTCAACACGGGGAAAAAGGGGGAATACCTGGAACGCAGACCATTCAAGGAACCGGCATGATCGGCGGATTAACCCCGCTCTCGACATCTGACTACCCCGGACACCTATCCGCCGTGGTGTTCTGCCAAGGCTGCCCCTGGCGTTGCGGCTATTGCCAGAACGCCCATCTCGTCGAATCCTCTGCCTCCCCGAATCTGAAATGGAGGACTGTCCTGGATTTTCTCGAGCGCAGAATCGGACTGCTCGACGCCGTCGTCTTCAGCGGGGGGGAACCCACCCTGCAACGCACGCTTCCCGGCGCAATGAAAGCCGTGCGCGCCATGGGATTCAGAGTCGGCCTGCACACGTCCGGAGCCTACCCGCAGCGCCTGGCGTCAGTGTTGCCTCTGATCGACTGGATTGGGTTGGATATCAAGGCGCCATTCGATGCCTACGAATCGGTCACAAATGCACCGGGCAGCGGAAGCCGGGCGAAAAGCAGCGCCAGGCTGGTCATGGAAAGCGGCGTCGATTACGAGTTCAGGACCACGATGCACCCGACCCGACTGGACGGCGCGAAAATCCTGACCCTGGCAAAAGAACTCGTGGAAATGGGTGCAAAGCGCTACCGGGTTCAGGAATTCAGGCCTAAGGGTTGCCTCGACGAAACCTTGCTCGGACGGGCCGCAACAAGTACGACAGAAGCCATCTCAGAAGAGATCAATGCGCTCTTCCCTAATTCGAATTGACCCTTGCATCGGAATTCCAGGTGCGGAATCTGCCCATCCTCCTCACGAATTCGAAGGAAAGTTCCTTCTTTTCCGCCAACTCGGTGACCCTGTGCCAGGTCTGGCTGCAGTTCAGGGTATCCAGCAATTCCCATCCCTCGGCGGTCATTTCCGTGACTGCAGCCCACATCACGTAGCCGTGCGCCCGGATGACGAGTGCCTTGAGACAGCCTGCATCATTGAGCGCTGCGATGTGGTCGCCGACCAGCATCAAGAAATACCCGCCTATCTCAGTATGAAGCATTTTCTCTCCGGGCGCCTTGCTGCTCGCGACAGCCAGAATCTCCCGGATCAGAGCCCAATCCCGTTGCATATGTCTCCCCTGTTCGATGGTTCTCACATGAATCGTTCCTGAGGAGACCATTGTGGCATGTATCGCCGAAAATTTCTAGATATTGTTGCTTCTGGCAACAATGGCACAGCATATTGTGTCTCGACCTTGCCGGAACGGTCCTAAACCGGATAGGCTGCGTCCATGTTACAAATTGTAATTTATTGTAATTCCCGGGGAATCGCGCTTGTTTGCGAATCTGGGATTCTGCTAATATTCGGCAACTGCTATCGCCTGTGCATTGCCTTTTCAGGCAACAGTCGTTCCGATGGATTTTCCTGTTCGCCTCATTTTCCCTGTTCTGGAGACGGCATGTGGATTGTTAAGATCGCCCTGATGCGGCCCTATACCTTCATCGTGATGGCCATGGTCATCGTGCTGATGGGGTTGTACGCGCTCTACACCACGGCCACCGACATCTTCCCGGCGATACGCATTCCCGTGGTCGCCGTGGTCTGGAACTATACCGGACTGCCACCCGAGGACATGGCCAACCGCATTGTCTCCTTCACCGAGCGTGTTGCCACCACCACGGTCAACGATATCGAGCATATCGAGTCGAATTCGCTGAACGGCATCGCCGTAGTGAAGTATTTTTTCCAGCCCCACGTCAATGAAGACCTGGCGGTGGCGCAGATCACTTCCATTTCCCAGACCATGCTGCGGCAGATGCCGGGCGGAACCACCCCGCCCTTCATCCTGGCCTACAATGCTTCCAGCGTGCCGGTATTGCAGATCGCGCTGGCAAGTCCAAGGCTTTCCGAAGCGCAGCTTTTCGATCTGGGCAACAATTTCATCCGCACCCAGCTCTCAACGGTGGCCGGTGTCTCGCTTCCCTGGCCCTACGGCGGCAAGCAGCGCCAGGTTCAGGTGGACATCGATCCTGCTGCCCTGCGGGCCAAGGGACTCTCCGCGCTAGACGTGATGCAGGCGATCGGCAACCAGAACCTGATCATTCCGGCGGGCACCCAGAAAATCAGCGATCTCGAATACAACATCAAGCTCAATGCCAGCCCCTCCAGGATCGAGGAACTCAACAACATTCCGGTTAAAAGCGTCAACGGCACGGTGATTTACGTGCGCGACGTGGCGCATGTACGGGATGGCTACCCGCCCCAGACCAACATGGTGCGCATGGAAGGGCATCGCGCCGTGTTGATGAGCGTGCTGAAGACAGGCAGCGCATCGACCCTGAACATCGTCGACAGCATCAAGGCCATGATGCCGGAAGTGAAAGCCGGGCTGCCGGACGATCTCCACATCTCCCTGCTCGCCGACCAATCGCTGTTCGTGCGCTCTGCAATATCGGGGGTGGTGCGCGAAGGTTTGATCGCAGCCGCATTGACTGCAGCCATGATCCTGTTCTTTCTGGGGAGCTGGCGCAGCACCTTCATCATCGCCATCTCCATTCCGCTTTCCGTACTCGCCTCCATAGTCTGTCTTTCCCTGCTAGGGGAAACCATCAACATCATGACCCTGGGGGGGCTCGCGCTGGCAGTGGGTATTCTGGTGGACGATGCCACGGTAACCATCGAGAACATCAACTGGCATCTCGAACACGGCAAGAACGTGCATGACGCCATACTCGACGGTGCGGAGCAGATCGCCATTCCCGCCCTGGTGTCGACCCTGTGCATCTGCATCGTGTTCGCTCCGATGTTCCTGCTGGGCGGAGTGGCGCGCTACCTCTTCGTGCCCATGGCGGAAGCGGTGGTCTTCGCCATGCTCGCCTCCTATCTGTTGTCGCGCACGCTGGTGCCGACGCTCGCCATGTATTGGCTCAAAGCCCACGATATGGACAAGACGCCTTCCGCTTCGTTATTCGCCCGCATCAACCATGCTTTCGAAAACGGGTTCGAGCGCCTGCGCGGCCATTATCAGCAAGGGCTCGCTGCAGTGCTGCAGGCGCCAAAACAGTTCGTCGCAGGCTTTCTGGCGCTCGTTCTGCTGAGCTTCGGACTCGCTCCCTTTCTGGGTTCCGACTTCTTTCCCTCGGTCGATGCCGGACAGATCAAGCTGCACCTGCGCGCGAGGACCGGCTTTCGCATCGAGCAAACGGCCGTGCTGTGCGATGAAGTCGAAGCCGCCGTGAAAGCGGTCGTGCCCGAAAAGGATCTGGACAGCATGGTGGACAACATCGGCCTGCCCTACAGCGGCATCAACCTCTCTTACAGCACCTCTGCCCCCATCGGTCCCGGGGATGCCGACATCCTGATTTCATTGAAACGCGGGCACCGCCCCACCGAAGACTATATCCGGATGCTGCGCCAAGAGCTCAACCGGCGTTTCCCCGACACCCAGTTCGCCTTTCTGCCCGCAGACATCGTCAGCCAGATACTCAATTTCGGCCTGCCGGCACCGGTGGATGTCCAGGTCGCAGGTTTCAACGTCAAAGCCAACCACCTCTACGCCGACAAGCTGCTGCAGTCGCTGAATCAGGTACCGGGACTGGTCGATCAGCGCATCCAGCAGCGCTACGATTACCCGCAGATCAATGTCGATGTCGACCGCACCCGCGCCAGCCTTCTCGGACTCACCGAAAACGATGTGGCGCGCAATCTGCTCATCACCCTCTCGGGCAGCTTCCAGACCAATCCCACTTTCTGGGTGGACCCCAAGACAGGCGTGCAATACAATATTGCCACCCAGGCGCCGCAATACGACATGCAGAACCTGAACGACCTCGCCCAGATGCCGGTCACCAGCGGCCAGGGGCAGGCGCCCCAACTGCTTTCCAACCTGGCCAGCTTCCACCGCACCGTTGGACCGGCAGTGATCACGCACTACAATGTCAAACCTGTTTTCGATATTTACGCCAGCACCTCAAACCGGGATCTGGGAAGCACGGCCCGGGAAATCGAAGCGATCGTGGCAAAATCCCCTGCCCTCGCCAAGGGAAGCACGCTCACCATTCGCGGGCAGGTCGAAACCATGAAAAATGCCTTCCACGGCCTTGCCTGGGGACTGCTTGCAGCAGTCATCCTGATCTACCTCTTGATCGTGGTCAATTTTCAGTCCTGGCTTTACCCTTTCATCATCATCACCGCCCTGCCTGCTGCGCTCGCCGGGATCATCTGGATGCTGTTCCTGACAAACACCACGATCAGCGTGCCTGCGCTCACCGGCGCGATCATGTGCATGGGGGTTGCCACCGCCAACAGCATCCTGGTGGTCAGCTTCGCGCGCGAACGCATGAAGGCGGGCGACAATCCATTCCAGGCAGCGCTTGCCGCAGGCTACACTCGTCTGCGCCCGGTGCTGATGACTGCGCTCGCCATGATCATCGGCATGGTGCCCATGGCTCTCGGCCTCGGTGAAGGCGGCGAGCAAAATGCGCCGCTGGGTCGCGCAGTGATCGGCGGACTGGTGCTGGCCACGGTCGCCACCCTGTTTTTCGTGCCGGCAGTATTTTCCCTGATCCGCCACAAACCAGAAGCGCCGGAGAACCCATGACCCCATCCCTTAAAAAAACCTTCATTCTGGCACTGCTGGCCATGGTCCTGCTTGCGGGAGCGGGCATTTTCAAACGCCGGCATCACCTCGATGAACTTAAGAAAGAAGCTCAGGCAACTTCCCTGCGGCAAGTGATCGCCTTCAACCCGCTCATCGAATCCTCGACCGGAATTCTGGAACTTCCAGGGGATGTTGTGGCATTCAAGGACGCCGCCCTCTACGCGAGAAGCCCCGGATATCTCAGGAAATGGTATGCCGACATCGGAACCGAAGTCAAAGCAGGGGACCCCATCGCAAGAATCGAAACCCCGGAACTGGACCAGGAGGTGCTGCAGGCCGAATCCGACCTTGCCGCCGCAAAGGCCAACTACGATCTGGCGCAGACCACAGCCGTGCGCTGGCAGTCTCTGGTGAAAACCAGAACCGTCTCGGAACAGGATCTGGAGAACAAGCTCGGGGATGCCGCAGCCAAGAAAGCCATCCTGGGCTCGGCAAGGGCGCACCTTCGCCAGCTTCTCGCGCTGCAGTCCTTCGAACAGATCCGCGCCCCCTTCGACGGCACCCTTTCGGCACGCAACGTCGACATAGGGGACCTCGTCGAGGCCGCCCCCTCGGGGCGCGAACTGTTTCATCTGGTGGACAGCAGCAAACTGCGCATTTATGTTCAGGTGCCGCAGGCCCAGGCCAACGGGGTCAAGGTCGGCATGCATGCCGACCTCGCCGTCCCCGAGCATCCGGGCAGCCGCTTTAATGCCGAAGTCATCCGGATTGCAGGCGGGCTGGACCCGAAATCGCGCACCGTGCTGGTCGAACTGCTATTCGACAACGCAACTCACGCCATCCATCCGGGAGATTATGCCAGTGTCGGCTTCAGGGTGAAGGGAGAATCCACCCGGCTGCGCATACCGATCACTGCCCTGATATTCCGCGGGGACGGGCTGCAGGTGGCAACCGTTGACCCGGGCCATCATGTGCATCTGGTGACAGTCGTTCCTGGGCGCGACTTCGGCAAGAGCCTGGAAGTGTTGTCCGGTCTCGACGAGCATGCCAGCGTCATCGACAATCCGCCCGACTCGATCACGGAAGGCGAGCAGGTCGCTATCGCGGCCGTCCGCAAACTCAAGGCCGAACCATGAAACGCCTGGCCGCCCCCCTTGTCGCGCTGCTGTGCACGGGCTGTTCTCTCGCCCCGGACTATCATCGCCCGGCGGTCGATATGCCGAAACAGTTCGGAAGCCGGGATCTGTTTCAGAAGGCCCGGCCTGCAGACAGCCTGCCCAAGGGTGCCTGGTGGAAAATCTATTCCGACAAGACGCTAAATCTGCTCGAAGACGAACTCGGCGCGAACCAGGACCTGAAAGCCGCGCTTTCGCGCCTGCAGCAGGCGCAAAGCGCGCTCAAGGCGCAGCGGGCAACGCTTTTCCCGACCGTGAGTGCGGGGGCAGTTTCCCAAAAAATCGACACTTCCCAGAACAAGGCCTACTATTTCAAAAGCATGCCGACGCACTACCAGGACAATCTGCTGACCGCGGATGTTTCCTACGAACCCGACGTGTTCGGGCGCCTCGCGAACATGGTTGCCGTCAGCAGCCAGCAGATGGAAGCCTCCAAGGCGGATTTGGAGTCATTGCGACTCTCCTTGCAGGCGGAGCTTGCCGCCGACTACTTCACCCTGCAGTCCCTGCGGGTGCAGCAAAGAACACTGAAGGAACTGGTGGAAAACGAGGGCGAATATTTGAAGCTGACCCAGGCGCTGCTGGACGGCGGCGCAGCCCCTGAAGCGGATGTGGACGAAGCCGAGATCGCGCTGCAGGATGCGAAAGCGCAGGAACAGGATGCGGCATTGCAGGTAGCGACGATGACCCATGCCATCGCCCTGCTGCTCGGCAAACCCGCCACAGGTTTCGAGATCCCTGCAAGCGACAGCAGCCCCGAACCCTGGATGGGAACCACTCTGCCCTCCAAGCTTCTGGAGCGGCGCCCCGACATCGCCAGCGCGGAGCGTCAGGTAGAAGCCGCCAATGCCGCCATCGGCATCGCAAAAGCCGCCTATTTCCCGCAATTCACCCTGAATGCACAGGGTGGCTATGAAAGCAGCCAGCTGGGCAACTGGGTGAGCGTACCCAGCGAATTGTGGTCCCTGGGCGCAGGCGCCGTAGTCGTGCTGTTCGATGCGGGACAGCGCAGCGCGCTGACCGATAAGGCGAGGGAGCATTACGAAGAGACGGTAGCCAGTTACAGGCAGACGGTGCTCAATGCCTACCGCGAAGTCGAGGACAGCCTGAGCGCGGTCCACCAGCTGAATCTGGAACATGCATCGGCAAAGCATGCCCTGCAATCCGCCAGACGCGCTGCCGAACAGGCGGGATTTCGCTATCAGGGGGGAATGGCCAGCTACCTGGATGTGGTCACGACGCAAACCCAGGTCCTTCAGGCAAGACAGCAGCTCGCCCTTCTGGAGGGGCGGCGCATGACGGCCAGCGTGCTGCTGGTAAAAGCCCTCGGAGGAGGGCCCCGCTGATCAAGATTATCCTGCGCGGATAGCTTTCAGGGACGGCACTTGTAGATCGAGAAGGTGCGCCTGCCCAGTTCAGGCCGATCCCCCTTCACGACCGTATCGCCTCCTGCATCCACCGCGCCGTTCCTGGCCAGTTGCAACAAATCGGCATCCACGTCCTTGACGCTGCGGCTGAAAAGCCCGACCTTCGCCAGAACGCTGACGGTAATCTTCCCCCTGGGCTGGCAGCTTGCCACCTGGCCCGCATCCGCCAGAAACACGCGGTCCGACCCCTGCCTCACCTCGATGAGGTCGCTGGCGCATCCGCCCAGCATGGCAAGCAGAGGCGCCAACATCAGAATTTCCTTGAAATATCGCATTTCAACTCCTGTTTTTCCTAAAATGTTGCGCGAAGCATAACGCTGCCGCGCGCCGGAAGCAAATTCT
>JAJZRP010000064.1 GCA_021802655.1 Pseudomonadota bacterium | reverse complement strand
GATCATGAACCCCATCGCGGAATCAGGCAGCTTGAAAAGCAGGATGAAGGCGAGAACCGGGAACATGTGGCGCCTTTGCAAAAGGCCCAGCAATGCCCCGAACATCGGCCCTTCGGATGCCTCGAAGGCGGTATTTTTCCTGCCGAGAATCAGGGCCGCCAGAAAAATCGCGAAAGCGGTCCCGAAGCTGATCGGCCAGAATGCGGGGAAGTTTGCGGACAAATGAATCGACCGGTCGATCAGCCAGAAGGACCCCAGAAGAAACAGCAAAATCGAAGCCAAAAGATGCGGGCGGGAAACAATGGACTTCATTTCCAGGGCAAGGGACAAGTTCGATGCGCTGCTTTTCGGCTGTTCTTTCGGCGCGAAAAGCGAAAGCATGGCGCCTGCCAGAAAAACAAGCGCTGCGACAAGAAAGGCCCCCTTCCAGGAAAGCATGTCGCTCAGAATGAGGACGAAGCCCGCACCCAGCATCCCCACCCGGTAAAAACCTATCCTCAGGCCATTGGCGAGGCCGATTTCGCCCTTTTCCAGAAGCTCGATCGCATAGGCGTCTATCGCGATGTCGTTGGTTGCCGAGAACAGGGTGAGCGCACCTATTCCGGCCCAAACCCAGGGGCCGAATCCGGACTCCGCCGCGAAAACCAGCATCACCGCCCCCATCAGCACATCCATTATGGCCATCCACAACCTGTGATGCCTGAAATGATCGACCGCAGGCGCCCAAAGGAATTTCAGGGTCCAGGCGAGTCCGAACAGGCTGATCAGCCCGATGTTCTTGAGCTCGATCCCCTGCTGGCGGAAATACACGGGGAAGATGTCGTAGAAGATGCCTAGCGGAAAACCCGAAGAGAAGTAAAGCAGTGAAATCCAGAAGAATTTGGAGCGAGGCAAATCAGCCGCCCTTCGTGAAGCGGAAAACTGCCAGTGTGCCGAAAAGATTCGGGAGGAAGGACGCCACCTTTCCGTTGTTCATCACGATGCGCTGGAGAATGTTCACCCCATGCTCCGCACAGAAATTCTCGAAGTCCCTCGTCGTGCAAAGCCTGATGTTGGGAGAGTCGTACCACTCATAGGGAAGATTGCTTGACACGGGCATATGCCCCTGCAGGATTTGCACCCGGTTCTGCCAATAGCCGAAATTCGGGAAGGTGACGATTCCTTCCCTGCCCACCCTCAGCATTTCCCTGATGATGCTTTCGGTGTTCTTCATCGCCTGCAGCGTCTGGGAAAGGATCACGTAATCGAAGGAATCCGACTCGAAAACCGAAAGGCCGGACTCGAGATCGCTCTGGATGACGTTCACGGAATTCTTGATGCAGGCCAGGATATTCTCGTCGTCGATTTCGACCCCGTATCCCCTGATGGCGCGGTTCCTGGAAAGATAGGCGAGCAGGGAGCCGTCGCCGCACCCCAGATCGAGCACTTTCGTTCCGGGCGCTATCCATTTCGCGATGGTCTCGTAATCGTGCCTCACTGCTGCGCCTCTTTCGTTCATGCCGCCCCCTTCGCGACGTTCCGCATGTAGGCGCGCACCACGGCATGATAATGTTCGTCGACCATCAGGAAGGAATCGTGCCCGTAGCTCGATGTGATCTCCGTATGGCTCACCTTGAGTTCGTTGTCGAGAAGCGCCTTGACGATCTCCCTTGAGCGCGCCGGCGAAAAGCGCCAGTCGGAAGTGAACGAGATCACCAGAAATTCGCTCGCTGCCCCCGCAAATGCGCGGGCCAGATCGCCTTCGTGCGCATGGGCGGGATCGAAATAATCGAGCGCCTTGGTCATCAGGAGATAGGTGTTGGCATCGAACTGGGCGGCGAACTTGTCCCCCTGATAGCGCAGGTAGGACTCGATTTCGAATTCGACATCGTAGCCGTAATTGTAGCTGCCCTTTTTCAGCCCCCTGCCGAATTTCTTCGCCATCGAGTCATCCGAAAGATAGGTGATATGCCCGAGCATCCTGGCGAGCCTCAGCCCTCTTTTCGGAATGACGCCGTGGGCGTAGAAATTGCCGCCGTGGAAGTCGGGATCGGTCAGGATGGCCTGTCTCGCGACATCGTTGAATGCGATATTCTGCACGGTGAGGTTGGGAGCGCTTGCGATCGCGAGCACATGCCTCACCCGCTGCGGGTGGCTGATCGCCCATTGCAGCGCCTGCATTCCGCCGAGGCTTCCCCCCACGACCGCCGCGAAAGCGCCTATGCCTAGACGGTCGGCAAGGCGCGCCTGGGATTCGACCCAGTCGTCGACGGTGAGCACCGGAAAGCTCGCGCCATAGGGCCTGCCCGTTTTCGGATCGATGCTGGCAGGCCCTGTCGAGCCGTGGCATCCGCCCAGATTGTTGACGCCGATCACGAAGAAGACGCCGGTGTCGATCGGTTTGCCCGGTCCCACCATGTTGTTCCACCAGCCCGCCGATTTCGGGTCTTCGGAATGGAATCCTGCGACATGATGATTTCCAGACAGCGCATGGCAGATCAGCACCGCATTCGATTTTGCCTCGTTCAGCTCCCCGTAGGTTTCATAAACGAGTTGATAGGCATCGAGCACCGCACCGCTTTTCAGCGTGAGCGGAGAGTCGAAGCTGGCGCACTGCGGAACGACGATGCCTATATCCTGCATGATCAGGCATTCAGTCGGTTGAGCAGCGCCCGGATCTTTTCGGGTTCGTCTGTTTTGAGCATTTTCTGCGTGATGGCCGCAACCTCGCTGACGCTCGATTTTAGCACCTGCTGCTTCACCGTGAGCAAATTGGCAGGATGCATCGAAAATTCCCTGAGGCCGAAGCCGAGCAGCATGCGCGTGAGTTCGGCATCCCCCGCCATCTCCCCGCATACCGCCACGGGAACCCCTGCCTGATTGGCGCTTCTGATCACATGGGAAACGAGATGCAGTACGGCAGGATGAAGCGGATCGTAAAGATGCGCCACGCTGTCGTCCGCGCGGTCTATCGCCAGGGTGTACTGGATCAGGTCGTTGGTGCCGATCGAAAGAAAATCGAGCTTCTGCATGAAAAGCGGCAGGGCAAGGGCTGCTGCGGGAATTTCGACCATGCCGCCCACTTCGACCCCTTTGTCGTAGGGAATGTTCTCGGCATCCAGACTCTGCTTCGCCTGCTCGATCAGGGCAAGCGTCTGGTTGAGCTCGGACGAACTCGACAGCATCGGGATCAGGATACGCAACTTGCCGTAATGGGAAGCGCGCAAAATGGCGCGCAACTGCGTCCTGAAAACCTGGGGCTCGGCAAGGCAAAGCCTGATCGCCCGGAGCCCCAGGGCAGGGTTGGCGCTCACCCTGGTGGTGCCGTTGAGATGCTTGTCGGCCCCCAGGTCGAGCGTGCGTATGGTGACCGGCAGGCCTTTCATTTCCTGGACGACCTGGCGGTAGAATTCGAATTGCTCGTCTTCGCCCGGGAGTGTAGCGCGGTTGAGGAAAAGGAACTCGCTCCTGAACAGGCCGATGCCGGCAGCGCCGCTTTCCCTGACCTGCTTGACGTCCTGCGGCAACTCGATATTGGCGTGAAGGTGCACCTGGGTTCCGTCGAGCGTGCTTGAGCGGGTCGACTTGATCCTTTTCAGCTTCTGCTTCTCGAGCTCCCACTGTTCCTGGAGCAGCTTGTATTCGGCAAGCACTGCCTTGTCCGGGTCGACGATGACCGCTCCTCTCGTGCCGTCTATGATCAGGAGATCGTTGTCCCTGATGAGGCTCCTGGCATTGTGCAGGGCGACGATGGAGGGAATATTGAGGCTTCTCGCGACAATCGTCGTATGCGAGGTCGTGCCGCCCAGGTCGGTGATGAAGGCGGAACATTGCAGTTCCTTGAGCAGGATGACATCCGCAGGGCTGAGATCATGCGCAACCAGGATGCTGCCCTGATCCCTGCTCTGCGGTTGCTGCTGTTTCTGGCCGAGGAGAACCTTGAGCACGCGCTCGACCACCTGAACGACATCCGCCTTGCGCTCCCTGAGATAGCTGTCCTCTATCCTGTCGAACTGGGCGAGCAGATTCGCCATCTGCTGCTTGAGCGCCCATTCCGCGTTGCAATGCTGGGATTCGATGATCTGCTGCGGAACCTGGGAGAGCGTGGAGTCGGCCAGAATCATGAGGTGCAGGTTGAGAAAGGCGCCGAACTCCGCGGGAGAATCCGCAGGAATGGATTCACGCAATGCCTCGAGTTCTTCTCGCGTTGCGGCAACCGCCGCCTCGAAACGCGCGATCTCCGCTGGAATCAGCTTCTGCGGCAGATTGTAGTGCGAGACTTCGAGATGGGCATGCGAAATCAGGTGCGCCCGCCCTATCGCGATCCCGCCCGAAACGCCCGTTCCCTGAAGGACGAAGCTCATTCGCCTTCCCCGAAATAATCCGCGACCAGAACCGCGAGCGCGTCCAACGCTTCAGCTTCGTCAGGCCCGCTGGTTTCGATCAAGACACGGGTTCCCTTGGTCGCGGCAAGCATCATCACGCCCATGATGCTTTTGGCATTGACCCGCTTGTTGTTGCGGACGAGCCAGATTTCGCTCTCGTATTTTCCGGCAAGCTGGGAGAGCTTCGCGGAAGCCCGTGCATGCAGCCCCAGCTTGTTGATGATCTCAACTTCCCGTTGCTGCATCATGGAAATCCCGGGTAAATGGAATGATGCCTTCGGTTCCGCCGGAGAGCGCCTTCTGAACCAGCCTGCCCAGGGGCTCGTTGCGATAGGTGAGCGCGCGCACCAGCATGGGCAGATTGACTCCGGCGATGCCTTCGACTTTACCGGGAATGACCAGCTTGGATGCGATGTTGCACGGGGTTGCGCCATAGATGTCCGAAAAAACGAGAACCCCGTCTCCCTGGTCGAGCTGCTTGACGAGCCTGATCGCCTGGGGCAGGATGGCCTGGGGATCGTCGTGAACGCTGATCCCGATCTGCGTCAGCAGCGGGGGCCTCTGGCCGATGACATGGCTTGCGCAATGAATCAGGCTCTCGCCCAGCGTGCCGTGGGCCACGATCAGAATCCCTACCATACCCCTCCCAAAAATCTTGATTTTATCCCAAGTCGAATCGGCTTGATACGTCCTCAGTCGACAACATCCGGATTCGCGTCCTTTTTCTCGAAGCTGATTCGCTTCCGGAATGCCTTCGTGATGTGTATCTTGCCATTGGCGTCAACCAGAAGCGCATCAATCACGCCCATTTCCTTCGCAGCCTGGCGCCATCCTTCGGGGCCCGATATGAAGATCGGTTTCGAAGCCGCATCCGATAGCGCGCCGGCATGCTCTCCCTTCGGAATCAGCACGGTAACCGCCTCCACGCCCTGCGCGGGATAGCCGGTGCGGGGATCGATGATGTGGCAGTAGCGCTTTCCGTCCAGGAGAAAATAACGCTGGTAGTCGCCCGAGGTGCCGATCGCCTCCCCGTCATGCAGATCGAGTTCTGCGATCGCCCCCGCCCCCCTGGGATTTTTGATGCCGACATGCCACGGACGGCTCCCGTGGCTGCCCAATGCCATGATGTTGCCGCCGATGTTGATCAGCGCATTTTCAACCCCGGCCTCCCGCAACATTTCCGCCGCGACATCGAGCGCATAACCCTTGGCGAATCCGCCCAAATCGAGTTTGACTGCGGGATTTTTGCTGTAGGCAAAATCCCCGTCGATCGCGATGTCGTCCATTTGCGGATTTTCCGAGACGAGTTTTTTTATTTTTCCGGGATCGGGCCTCACCGGCCTGAATTCGTCGTTCTGAAATCCCCACAATCCGATCAAGCCGCCTATCGCGGGATTGAAAAGCCCCTTCGATTCGTCGGAAAGCCGGGTTGCATCCCGGATGATTTTTGCGATTTCCGGGTCGATTTTCTCCTTTTTCCCTTCGAGAAAAGCCTGATTCAATTTCGTGATCTCGCTCGGCTTCCAGGCATGCAGCGTCTCGTGCATCTCCCCGAATTTCCGCATCACCCTGTCTATCGCCTCATCCGCCCTCGATTTGCTTGTGCCGTAAACGCTCACTTCGACCAGCGTGCCGAACACATAGCGCTGCTGCTGGTAGGCCTGGTGACTCGTGCAGCCCGAAAGCAACAGCATCAGCAGGAAAATCAGGCGCATCTCGATTCGAGAAGGTCGATCATCATCTTCGCGACGTCGCACCCGGTCTGGTCCAGGATTTCCTGCATGCAGGTGGGGCTCGTGACGTTGATCTCGGTGAGGTAATTTCCGATCACGTCGAGCCCGGCGAGAGAAATCCCCGCGGATTCGAGCACGGAGCCAACGGATTGCGCGATTTCCAGATCGCGGCCGGACAGGGGTTGGGCGATGCCTTTTCCGCCGGAGGCGAGATTGCCGCGCGTCTCCCCCTTTTTCGGAATGCGGGCAAGGCAATAGGGTGCGGGCACGCCGCCCACCACCAGGATGCGCTTATCCCCCTTTTCGATTTCCGGAACGAAGCGTTGCGCCATGACCGTCCTTTTACCGTAACAGGTCATGGTTTCGATGATGACGCCGATATTGGGGTCGCCTTCCCTCACCCTGAAAACGCCGGCTCCCCCCATCCCGTCGAGCGGCTTGATGATGATGTCCCGGTGCATGGCCAGAAACTCGCGCAAATCGCCTTCCTTCCTCGCAACCAGGGTGGGCGGGGTGAATTCCGGAAATTTCGCGATGGAAAGCTTTTCGTTCCAGTTGCGCAGGGCGGCAGGCCTGTTGACTATCCTCGCCCCTTCCTGTTCGGCAAGCTCCAGAAGCTGGGTGGCATAGTAATATTCCATGTCGAAGGGAGGGTCCTTGCGCATCAGGACCACATCGAATTCGTCCAGGCGGCATGTGCACGGATTTCCTGCCTCGTACCACAGCGGATCTTTTCCGGTGAGTGAAATTTCGCGGGAATCGGCCTGAATTACGCCATCTTTCAGGATGATGCCCTCCATCGGCAGGGCGTGGATTTGGTGCCCGCGGGAGGAAGCTTCGCGCATCATCGCGAAACTCGAATCCTTGTGGATGTCGATCCCTTCGAGCGGATCCAGAACGAAGGCGATCTTCATTCCGGGGCAGTCCTTTCGACTTCGATCGCAGCAGCCAGAAGCGCAAGGCGTGCAACCACGCCGTAGGCATAAAAGCGGTTCATGATCATGTCGGGATTCGCCTTGTAATCGGGCAGGGAGCAGGCCGTCTCGAAAGCAAGCGGCACGAAATGCATTCCCGGCGCATTCAGGTTCTCGTCAGTTCCCCTTCCCGTATGCACCCTGTAGAAGCCCCCGACCACGAAATGGTCGATCATGTAAACCACGGGCTCGGCCACAGCCTCGTTGATGCTCTCGAAGGTATGCACGCCTTCCTGGATCAGGACATGGCTGACCGGCATGCCTTCCTTGACGACCGCCATCTTGTTGCGCTGCTTTCTGTTGAGCCCCTTCACTGCATCGGGATTCCTGACGCTCATCACGCCCATGCCGTAGGTCCCGGCATCCGCCTTGACGATGACGAAAGGCTTCTCCCTGATGCCGTATTCGGCATATTTCTTCGCGGTCTTTTCGAGTATCGCTTCGACATGGGAGACCAGGCACTCTTCCCCCACCCTTTCATGGAAATCGACTTTGACACAGGTTTCGAAATAGGGATTGATGAGCCAGGGATCGATGCCTATCAGTTTCGAAAATTCTTCCGCCACCTCGTTGTAGGCCGAGAAATGGTTGGATTTGCGCCGCGTCGCCCAGCCTGCGTGAAGGGGCGGGAGAACGGCCTGCTCGATATTTTTCAGGACATCCGGAATCCCTGCGGAGAGGTCGTTGTTGAGCAGCACGATGCAGGGATCGAAGCCGTCCACGCCGAGGCGGTTTCCCATTCGGACGACAGGCTCCAGAAGCAGGCTCCCCCCTTCAGGAAGGGCAAATTCCGTAGGCTTGTCGATTTCAGGGATCAAAGTGCCTATCCTCACGTTCATCCCGGACTGACGCAGGATATAGGCAATGGCGGCCACGTTCTGCAGGTAATAGAGGTTCCGGGTATGGTTCTCCGGGATGAGCAGAGCTCCTCTCGCATCCGGGCAGATTTTTTCGATAGCGGACATCATCGCCTGAACGCAAAGCGGCATGAATTCAGGGTTCAGGTTGTTGAACCCGCCCGGAAAAAGGTTGGTGTCGACCGGCGCGAGCTTGAAGCCGCTGTTCCTCAGGTCGGCAGAGGCATAGATGGGCGTCGAATGCTCCTGCCATGCGCTTCTCAACCAGTGCTCGATGGAGGGCATCGCATTCAGAATCCGCTTTTCGAGTTCGAGCAGCGCGCCGCTCAGGGCAGTCGTCAGATGGGGAACCATTTATTCTTCCGTTTCAATTTTCCGGGCGCCGTGATGTTAAAATGCAGGTTTTGCAAACGCCTCCGACCATGCTCACCACTTCCAATATTACCATGCAGTTCGGGGCGAAGCCCCTGTTCGAGAATGTTTCAGTCAAATTCGGCGATGGCAACCGCTACGGACTCATCGGAGCGAACGGCTGCGGAAAATCGACATTCCTCAAAATTCTCGGCGGCGACCTCGAACCCAGTTCCGGCAATATCTCGCTCGACACCGGGGAGCGCCTCGGCAAACTGCGCCAGGACCAGTTCGCATTCGAGGAGCATCGGGTGATCGATGCCGTGATCATGGGACACGAGGAATTGTGGCACATCATGGCCGAGCGGGAAAGGATCTACGCCCTGCCGGACATGACCGAAGAAGACGGCATCCTTGTGGCCGAACTCGAGGGGCGCTTTGCCGAGCTGGACGGCTATACCTCAGAATCCAGGGCGGGCGACCTGCTGCTCGGAGTCGGCATTCCCATAGAGCAGCACTACGGACTGATGAAGGAAATCGCGCCGGGATTCAAACTCAGGGTGCTGCTCGCACAGGTGCTGTTTGCCGATCCCGAAATCATGCTTCTCGACGAGCCCACCAACAACCTCGACATCAACAGCATACGCTGGCTCGAAGGCGTGCTCAACGAGCGCAACAACACCATGATCATCATTTCCCATGACCGCCACTTCCTGAACAGCGTCTGCACCC
>JAJZRP010000063.1 GCA_021802655.1 Pseudomonadota bacterium | reverse complement strand
CGGAGTAGCCCAGCAAGGTACAAAAGGCGGGATTGACTTTCAAAAGATGCATATCCTTTCCCACGATGGAAATCGCGATTGGACCCTGTTCGAAAACCATGCGGAATTGCGCTTCGCTCTCGGGAGAATGCCGCATCTGCAAGGGAGGCGTTGCCGGTTCCCGTTTTGACATCGGAAATAACCTTATCCACATTGTGGTCTTGATGTTAGCATCCAAACAGTCGATCAGGATAGGGGGTTTTCTGGCTTGGCTGCCATGTTCGGGATTACAATATGCGGATGAAGTTTTTTTTCCTTCTTGTCCTGTCGTTGTTTCCCGCCATGCTTGAAGCTCGGGGGATCGGGCACAAAAGGGAAGTCGACGAATTTATCGGTCAAATGGTCGAGGCGCATGGTTTCGACAGAACGGAACTGGAGAATCTTTTCGCCAGGGTCGACCATGTCGAAACCGTTGTTCGTCTGGCATCCCCTGCGCTTTCCTCCGAACCCAAGGATTGGCACGCCTACCGTGCCCTCTTCGTCAACCGGATCAGGATCGAAGACGGGGTCATTTACTGGAACAAATACCGGGCCGCATTATCCAGAGCCAGCGCAAAATACGGCGTGCCTCCGGAAATCATCGTTGCTATCATCGGAGTGGAGACGCTTTATGGCAGGCATACCGGTTCTTTCAGGGTGCTCGATGCCTTGTCCACGCTGGCCTTCGATTATCCTGAAACATTGAATCGCGAAGCCAGGATGGCTTTTTTCCGGGGCGAACTCGAGAATGCGCTCGTTCTGGCGAGACAGGAGAAAATCGATCCGCTGTCGCTTTACGGTTCCTATGCCGGTGCGATCGGCATGCCCCAGTTCATGCCGGGCAGCATCATGAAATATGGAATCGATTTCGACGGCGATGGGAAAATCGATCTCGAGCGTTCGCCGGTGGATGCGATAGGCAGCGTCGCCAATTTCCTTGTCATGCACGGCTGGCGGAAAGAGGAAGGGTTGGTCTATCCCGTTACGATTCGTTCCGGCAACGAAGGATGGAAATCCATTGCAGGCGACATGTCGGCGAGATTCAGCCTGAAGAAGCTGGAGTCCTCCGGCGTTTATCCCAGGGGCACTGCGCCGGAACTCAATTTCGGACTCGTAGATCTTCAGAACGGGGATCGGCCTGCCCAATACTGGCTGGGTACGGACAATTTCTTCGCCATCGTGCGATATAACAGGAGTTACTACTACGCGATGAGCGTCGTCGATCTCGGCGAAGCGGTGAAAAAGGCGCGCTCGCGTGCCCGCTGATTCTGGGCCGGAGAAAGCCTATTTCAGTCCAAGGCCTGTTCCAGTTGCTCCCATGCCGTTTCATCCAGAATGCCGGTAAATTGCACCACGCGGCTCCGTTCCCCGGGTTGAAGCGGGTCGCTCGAAGCTTCCAGGGCGTCCAGTACGGCAAGATCGGCTTCCGATGCGTCGTTTTTGCGTGCAAGGATGCGCTCTTCCAGGCTGGATCTGGGAGCCTTCAAGGATGCGATGACAAAGGGAACTGAAAGATTTTGCGCGAGGTTTCTGAATCGCCATCTTTCGCCTGCACTCAGGAAAGCGGCATCGACAATGACGGGAAAGCCTGAAGACAGCAGTTCTCGCGCAAGCGCGAGAAGTCGCGAGTAGGCCGCTCTGGAGGTATCAAGCGAATACATTCCGGAAGCGATTCCCGAATGGCTGCGCGCTTCGGGTAGAAGCCCTGCGAGGCGCTTTCTTTCCACATCCGAACGGATCCTGATCGCCTCCAGTCTTTCAAGGACAGCCTGGGACAAGGTGGTTTTTCCAGATCCCGGCAGGCCGTGCGTGATGATCAGAAACGGGCGGCGCTTCGACAGGATTTCGCTTGCAAGGACAAGGTGCTTGCTGCATGAAGATTCCTTCTTTCTCATGGCATCGACCATGGCGCGCACCACGGCGCGGCATGAAAGATGGAAGCGGAATGCCTTCATGCCGCCATAATCGCCCGTCCTTTCGAGATAGGCGTTGAGGAATCGATAAGCCAGGCCTGGGCATTCGCGGAAAAGCAGATCCATGACCGGAAAGGCGATTTCTTCGACGACGTCGATCCAGCGCAATTTCGGATCGAATTCGATGCAGTCGAAAGGGACGGGGTCTCCCCTGACAAGCGCGATGTTGCCGAGATGCAGGTCGCCATGGCATTCCCGCACGAAGCCCTGTTTCAGCCTTTGCGGGAAGCAATCGGCGCATGCGGCGTATTCTTTTTCGACCCGCTCTTCGAGATTCGAGAGATCGTCGTCCAGAAATTTGTGCAGTTCACCGAAACTCGCTCTGGCGACTTCCAGCATGCCGGTGCCGTATCCCGAATCGATTCCGGCTGGCGGCAGACTTTCATGGAAAGAAGCGATCTTCGCAGCCAGAAGATCCAGGTGAAAAGGCAGGAGCTTGCCGCGCTCCGCCAGACGATCCAGGGTGTTTCCGGACGAAAACCGTTTCATCCTGACCGCATATTCCAGCGCGGGGAGACCGCCCATTACGGGATTGTCGAAGCTTCCCCCTATGGGCACGACATCGAGGTAGATTTTTGGCGCTGTGCGGCGGTTGAGGCGGATTTCCTCATTGCAGTAATAAAGGCGAGCTTCCAGCCTGGTGAAATCGAGAAAGCCGGGATGGACCGCTTTTTTGATCTTGTAGGCGTAACGCCCGGCCAGAAGCACCCATGAGATATGGGTTTCGACAAGCTTCACGTTTTTTGCCGGATGGGGGTAGCACTTTGCATCGAGAAGGGCGGTTATGATCCTCCCCTGATCCGTCAGTCCCGATTCAGCCATGCATGCCGCTTACCCGGAATGGGGGGCGTCTGTCTTCGCTCTGCGGGTTTGTCCAGCAATGCCTCGAAAATCAACTCGTCGACCGGTCTTTTCACAGGAACCTCCTGCGCCATGACATGTTTGACAAACTCGTACCATTCGTCATTCCGGTCATCGATCACTTCACCCATGATATGTCCTTTCGCTAGAGGGTATTCACTTCTTCTCTCCTGATCCGCGGATTCTTCGAGGCTTCTTCGGGATGGCGGAAATTCAATTATAGGTGCTGTTTTCCGAATTTCAATGTCGACTTGTGGAGTGGAAAAAGATGGGCTTTACTTGGATTGAAACCACCGGAGATATGATTTCGGGGTGATTGGTGATGCGCTCTTTCTGGATACTGGCGTTTTTATTGTTGTCTTTCCGCGTGCATGCCGAAGATCTTCAAGGAGCTCCGGACATGCTCGTGAGGCAGGTGTCGACAGAAGTATTGGCATCTCTGCAAGGCGACAAGGGGCTTTCCAGCGACAGGAAGAGGCTGCTCGATCTCGTCGACGTCGAGATCCTGCCGCATTTCGATTTTCCGAGGATGACCAGGCTTGCCATGGGAGGGTACTGGAATGATGCCACTCCCGGGCAGCAGGCCATCCTGGTGAAGGAATTTCGGGCGCTGCTCGCGCATACGTATGCAGGCGTTCTTTCCGATTATGATGGGCAGCGAATAGAATTCGCTCCGCTCAAATTGCTCCCCGGGGAAATGCAGGCGCGGGTCAGAACGGCAGTTGTCGAAACTGGCGGGGATTCTTTCCCCATGGATTATCTGATGGAGAAAACACCATCGGGATGGGAGGCCTACGACGTCGTCATCGACAATGTCAGCATTCTCGCCATTTACCGGGCAAGCTTCGCTTTCGAAATCAGGTTGGGTGGGATAGACAGGCTCATCGATATCCTCATCGAGAAGGATCAGAAAGCCGGTCTGCTTTGATCTGGCGCCATCGCAGCGAGCAGATCTGAAATTGCCCGGGCCGTGGCGAATTTTCTGTCGAGATAGGGGTTGTATTCGACGATTTCTATCGCGAGGAGATGCTTCTCGCTTCTGAATCGTTTGAGCGCTGCCGAAAGCTCAGCCTTCAGGAAGCCCCCGGAGACGGGACTCCCCACGCCGGGCTCTTCCTCCGGGTCGAGCGCGTCGAGGTCGATGCTGACGCCGAACCCGGCTGTTTCCCTGTCGACAATGAAAAGGGCTTCCTCAAGCACTTCATCGATGCCGCGCTGCCTGATTTCCTCCATGAAGAAGACGCGTACACCCAGCTGTTCGAGGAGCTTCGCCTCGTCTTCCTCGAAGCTCCTGACCCCGATCAGGCAGACATCCTCGGGCAGGAGTTTCGGGAAAGGGGAAGCGATACGAGTGAGTCTTTCGTCTCCGTATCCCAGGAGGGCCGCGAGCGGCATGCCGTGGATCGCGCGGCTCTTGCTGGTCTGGAAGGTGTGGCTGTCCATATGGGCATCGATCCAGATGAGGCCGAGCCTGCCGTCGATTACGCTTTTTGCACCCGACCAGGTCCCTATTGCGCAGGAATGATCGCCTCCCACGACGATCGGAAAATTGCCTTCCGACAGGATTTTCCCGGTTTTTTCGGCGAGCAGGGTGCACATTTCGGCTACGGAGGATATAGGATCTGCATGATTTTCCTGCAGATGCACGATCCCGTCCCAATGGTAGGCAATTCCGGATTGCCTCAACTGGTCCAGGAAGTCGAAGGTGCGCAGCACTTCAGGGGCATCCTGGCAGGCATGATTCCGGGCGCCGTAGCCGCCTGCAGCCCCGATGACGACAATCTCCTTCATGCTCCCCGGAACATGAAATAGACTGCGCCGAGCAGGCAAAGTCCGGCCCAGATGTAGTCGATCCTGAAAGGCTGGTCCATGTAGAACATCGAGAAGGGGAGGAACACGGAGAGGGTGATCACCTCTTGGGTAATTTTCAATTGGGCAAGGGAGAACTGCTCGAAGCCTATCCTGTTCGCAGGCACCTGGAACAGGTATTCGGCGAGTGCGATGCCCCAGCTCGCCAGCGCCGCGAACCACCAGGGACGCTCGGACAGGTTCCTGAGATGGGCGTACCAGGCGAACGTCATGAATATGTTGGAAATAACGAGAAGGCCGACGAACTGGAATGGGGCTGGGATTGGAAGTTTCACGCAAAAGTCCTGTTGGTGGTGATTGCACATAGGACAGAACTTTAGCCAAAATCGTTCGATCTGAAAAGAAAAGGCCCGCTTTAGCGGGCCCTTAAGATCGGACATGTCCTAGCCGAACCGGCAGGCGCCGCAGCCTCCCGGCTGGCAGGGTGTTTCAGGGGCGGAGTGGGTTACCGGAGGGGCCGGGATGGACAGGAGCTTTTCCAGGTGATTGCTCCCGCATTTCGGGCAGGCGGGCGTGGTTTCGCGCTTCACCAGCATTTCGAAGGTGTTCCCGCAGTCGCTGCATTGGTAATCATAGATCGGCATGAATGCTCCCCGGGTAGGTCATAGGAGAAAGATTGCGGCGATCGCAATCAGGATGAAAATGGCGAATCCCGCCCAAAGCAGGCTTGCGTCGGATTTGGGCCGAGTGTCCGGCAATCCCTGAAATTCGGTCAGTATGGCGAGCTGCCTCGTCGCCTCGAAGGAATCGAATGCCTTCGAGATGCCAAGCGTAGGGGAGGAGTCGATGGATTCACTGTCTTTCTCGGCAAAGTGCGCAAGGATGGGCGTCATTTCGCCGTCGCCCTGATCTTTTGCACAGGCTTTCAGATCGTCGGCAATTTCCATTGCGCTCTGGTAGCGTTGCTCTGGATTCTTGGCGATCGCCTTGGCGACAATATAATCGAGGATCCGGGGCGATTTCGGGTTCACGTTGCTGGGCGGAGGCGGATTGTGATTCATGATCTGGAACATGATGGCATGCACGTTCTCGCCGGTGAAGGGCGCGGTTCCAGTCAGCATTTCGTGAAGCACGACGCCGAGAGAGAAGATATCGGCTCGGTAATCGATGCTTTTCCCGGTTACCTGCTCGGGGGACATGTATTGGGGCGAACCCATGACCATTCCCGTCATCGTCTTGACTGCAGAAGAGGGAATCATGGCTATGCCAAAATCCGTGATTTTCGCCGTGCCGCTCTTCAATACCATGATGTTCGAAGGCTTTATGTCTCGGTGCACGATGTGGTGTTCATGGGCGTAGGCGAGTCCCTGAGCGACCTGTTCGGCAATGTTTATGATTCTGTCTATGCCAAGCGGTTTTCCGGAATCGAGAATCTGCCGCAGTTCCTGCCCTTCCAGATATTCCATGGCCATGTAGGCATGGCTCTCGCTCCTGCCGACATCGAACAGGCTGACGATGTTGGGGTGGCTGATCCTTCCCGTCGCTTTCGCTTCCTGGTAGAAGCGCGCTTCGTATTCCTTGAGCTCGGCTTCCGATAGCGACAGGTTCAGCGTCTTGATTGCGACAGTCCTGTCGAGGACGGGGTCCCTCGCCTTGTAGACGATGCCCATCGCGCCTCTTCCAAGCTCCGAGATGATCTCGTATCGGCCTATCCTGTCGGGCAGCATGATGCTATTTGAAATTTCTCTTGACGCTGCGAAACACCGTTCCCCACATGGGGTGCCCGGCTTCGGCAGGGGTGAGTTCGAATTTCGGGTCGATGGTGAGCGCTTTGGTGAATTCTTCACGGCAAAGCGTTTCCCTGCGGGAGATGCAATAGGTGAAGGCGAGAAATTTGTGCGCCATCACCTTGTCCGGATCGGAAAGGCCTGCGTTCAGGGCACCCTGAAGCTTGCCGACTGCTTCCCGGTAACTTCCGTCCGTGTAGCTTTTGATGCCCTCGTCCAGCAGATGCGTACCCTTCGATTCCGGCACCTGCCCGAATTTGAACCCCTGGGGCGGCATGACGCCGGCGCAACCGGAGAGGAGCAGGATCATCACAGCAATCCAGTATTTCGTCATTCAGATTCCGCTCTAAAATTGATGCTCGATTATAACGCGCTCACCGGGGCGTATTTCAACCATTTTGGCGTGTTTGGGCAGGGTCGTGTTCCTGATTTCGATGTCATGCTTGCCAGCCTTGATCTTGATGGATTTGAGCGGCGGAGTGATCCCGCGCATCTTTCCATCCACATAGACTTCTCCCCATGGCATGATTTTGAACACCAGGGTCGCGGATTCTGTCGAAACGGTTTTTTTCGGAGGCGCCGCCTCGGCTTTTCTTTCCTCTGTTTTGGAATGCGGTTTTGTCCCTGCGGGGATGGGGTTTTCGGGGTTGGCCTCTGCGGGTTTTGGCACAACGGCAGGGGCAACATTCTGGGCTAGCGGCGCAGGCTGCTCGGGAATGGCCTGTTTGCCCGGTTCCCGTGTCGTCTTTACAAGGATTGCTGCGAGGATAAGCAAAATGGCGGCTGCCGGGAAAACTTTTTTCAGCAGCAGATCCCGGTTGCTCCACCAGGGCGTTTTCGGTTTCTTTTCGACCTGCTGGGTGTGCTTGAAGGAAGCCTTGAAGGCATCTTCCTGTCCGATTTCATTTTTAACCGCGTAGAGTTCATGTTCCCGCACATGCTTGTCGGTGCGCGATCCCTGATATTCGAAAAGCTTCGCATATTCGTCGGTGACGCATGAAATGACATCGAAAAAGGAGCGTGAAACCAGGATCTGGTTGGGTTCGGCGAAATTCATGATGCGCTGCGCCACGTTGATGCCGTCGCCGATGATGTTGGGCTGCTTGTTGATGTCCTGAACGAGTCTGACCGGCCCGAGATTGATGCCTATTCTCAGGAAAAACTGGATATCCTGCTCGGAAAGAACGGCTTCCCGAAGCTTCATGGCGGTGAGCAGGGCATCCTCGGGATCTCCCAGGAAGCTGATTGCAGCGCCGTCGCCGGTGTCGA
This sequence comes from Pseudomonadota bacterium, assembly GCA_021802655.1. Taxonomy (GTDB): domain Bacteria; phylum Pseudomonadota; class Gammaproteobacteria; order Burkholderiales; family JABEVD01; genus JABEVD01. Next base: position 1,349 of record JAJZRP010000063.1, on the reverse strand, counting down.
GGATGATCCTGTCCGTGATCGGTACATTCTTGATCGCGAGCGAAATCAGGGCGTTGAACTGATCCTTCAGCTTGATCTGCTCGGCAACGGATTTCTTCGAATATTCGACGATATCGAGGAATACCACGCTGCATATTGTCGTCTTGTTTGCCAATGTCTCGTTTCGTCCAGGTTGCCTTGTGATCCGTTCTGGTTTATGCTTCGCACCTCTGCGGAGAGTTGGCCGAGTGGTTTAAGGCGCACGCCTGGAAAGCGTGTTGAGGCGTAAGTCTCTCGGGGGTTCGAATCCCCCATTCTCCGCCACCCATCATTCTCTTCATATTCAATGTGTTACTTTTTTCGGTTCCGTTGGTGCCGCGGAAGTTTTCCCCGCTAAAGCCACGCTATGATACCGAATTTGACCCGGTCTCGCCATGGAATTCGCCATCTGCATCGATAGGGAATGCAGGTGAGAGTTGCAAAGGGATACATGCCGCCCAGGGTGACATTCCTTTATCCTGTGGCTGTCAACGCTGTATGTCACGATGATTTCCGAAGGGGCGGTCCCGGTCGAATTTTGGACTGCGGGCAGCGTTACGGTTCCCCAATTTTGCTCCCGCATCCTTGCCATCCGAATAAGCACAAAAAAATGCCCGCTTTGCAGCGGGCGAATAGGAGGGTATGCAATTGATGCATGAAGCCATTCTATCTTCCAATTGTTAAGGGAATATTTCGTTTTGTTGCCGTCAGGGCTGTTGCATGGTGAAACCAAACTGGACTAAAATAGTCCTACTTTAGCGAGGTGACTATGTTGAGATTGAGCAAGCTCGCCGATTATGGCAGTCAGGTCATGGCCTATATGGCGAGGGACAGCACGGTGCACAGCGCGAGCGAGGTGGCCGCTGCCACGGGAATCGCTGTTCCCACGGCGAGCAAGATCCTGAAAATGCTTGCACGGCGGAATCTGCTCGAATCCGTAAGAGGCGCGAAGGGGGGGTATGTGCTTTCCAGAAGTGCTGCGGGCATATCGATTGCCGAGATCATCGATGCGATGGACGGCCCGATCTCGATCACGGAGTGCAGCACCTCGACCTGCCAGCAGGAGTCGGTCTGTTCGACCAGGAGCAACTGGCAGGGTATCAACAAGCTGATTCGGGAAGCTCTGGAGAAAGTGACGCTTGCCGAAATGATCGAACCCAAACCGCAGGTCGTGAATATGGTGCGATCCGGCGGAATTCTTGCATGAGGAGGCATATATGAGCGTCATGATGAGCGAGCGAGCTGCGCGGCATGTGCGGAATGAAGTGGGCAAGGCGGGGGGATTCGGCTTGCGCCTGGGTGTGAAGCAGGCCGGGTGCACGGGGCTGGCG
>JAJZRP010000062.1 GCA_021802655.1 Pseudomonadota bacterium | reverse complement strand
ACGGCTTGTCTTGTTGTGGAAAACGGAGGTAGTATGCGCCATGGCCGACGATGCACTCAGCAAGAAGGAATTCGAAACACTGTCCAATTTCCGCTACCAGTTGAGACGCTTCCTGCGCTTCAGCGAAGAGGCGGTGCACGCTCACGGCCTGACCCATCTTCAGTATCTGTTGCTGCTGCACATCAAGGGCTATCGTGACAGGGAATGGGCGACCATAGGGGAACTCGCGGAGAAGCTGCAATCCCATCACCACGGTGCGGTTTCGCTGGTTTCCCGCTGCGAGAAGCTCGGCCTCGTGTATCGCAGGCAGGGAAGAGCAGACAAGCGCGAAGTGGAGGTTCATCTCACGCCGGAGGGGAACCGGATGGTCGAGAAGCTCGCACGCCTGCATCGGGATGAACTGATTGATTCGACTGGAATATTCAGGGTCCCGGGAGCCGATGACCTGAAGCAGGCGGAATAATTCCCGGTTGATTTTCCTTCCCAACTCTGCTGCAATACATACCTGACTAAAAAATTAAGGTAATAAATGCAGTTTGGAGGATCGGGCCGGGAATCCCTGATTCTGGCCTTGCGCGCCATGCTGGGCGAAGAATCGGTGCTGACGGAAAAAGAGGAACTCGCGCCTTTCGAGTGCGACGGGCTTTCCGTCTATCGCAAGTTGCCCATGGCGGTTCTGCTTCCATCCACAGTCGAAGAAGTACAGGGCGTACTGCGCCTTTGCAGCGACCATGGGGTGCCCGTCGTCGCCAGGGGGGCGGGAACCGGGCTCTCCGGCGGCGCGCTGCCCCTGAAAGACGGGGTTCTGATGAGCCTTTCCAGGTTCGACCGCATCATCGATATCGACCCGGTACAAAGAATTGCGACCATTCAGCCAGGCGTCAGGAACCTCGCCATATCCGAAGCTGCAGCGCCTCACGGACTCTATTACGCCCCCGACCCTTCTTCCCAGATCGCCTGCACCATAGGCGGAAATGTCGCAGAGAATTCGGGCGGCGTGCACTGCCTCAAATACGGGCTCACGGTGCACAACCTGCTCGCCCTCAAGGTCGTGACGATGGAGGGTGAACTGGTGGAAATCGGGTCCGGAGCGCCCGACTCCCAGGGATACGACCTGCTTGCCCTGATGACGGGCTCCGAAGGGCTGCTCGGGGTCATTGTCGAGGTGACCGTGAAGCTCCTCGCAAGGCCCGAGCGGGCGCAGGTGCTTCTTGCCGCCTTCGACGATGTTCGCCATGCAGCCGAAGCAGTCGGTGCGGTCATTTCTGCCGGGATCATTCCGGCGGGGCTGGAAATGATGGATAACCTTGCGATCAGGGCAGCCGAGGATTTCGCCCATGCCGGTTATCCGGTCGGGGCAGAGGCCATACTGCTTTGCGAGCTCGACGGCACCAATGCCGAAGTTTCCGAGCATGTCATGAAAGTGAGGGAAGTGATGCAGCATGCCGGCGCAACCGAAGTGCGCACGGCACGCGACGAGGAAGAGCGGAGCATGTTCTGGAAGGGAAGGAAATCGGCTTTCCCTGCAGTGGGCCGGATTTCTCCGGATTATTACTGCATGGACGGCACCATCCCGCGCCGCAACCTGCCGGAAGTGCTCGAGCGCATCGCGAGCCTGTCGAGAAAATACGGTCTCAGGGTGGCCAATGTGTTTCATGCCGGGGACGGCAATCTTCATCCCCTGATCCTGTTCGATGCAAACGGGGAAGGGGAACTCGAAAGGACGGAAGCCTTCGGGCGGGAGATCCTCTCGCTCTGTATCGAAATGGGCGGCACCATCACCGGAGAGCATGGGGTCGGTGTGGAGAAGCTCGATTCCATGTGCCTCCAGTTCAACCCCGCTGAGCTTGCCCAGTTCCATGCGATCAAGTCTGCCTTCGATCAGAAGGGCCTGCTCAATCCGGGAAAGGCCGTTCCCACCCTGCATCGCTGTGCCGAATTCGGCGCGATGCATGTCCACGAGGGGAATCTCCCCCATGCCCACCTGGAGCGCTTCTGATGGCCGACATCGAAAGACGGTTGCAGGAGCTGGCGAAATCCGCGATCGATTCCGGAACGCCGATTGCCATAATTGCAGGCGGCACCAAATCCTTCCTTGGTAACAGGGTGGCGGCCGAGCCCTTGCATGTCGCAGGACACAGCGGCATTGTCGACTACGATCCAAGGGAACTCGTGATCACGGCAAGGTGCGGCACGAAACTGGAAGAGATCGAGCAGGTTTTGTCGGCATCCAGCCAGATGCTTCCCTTCGAACCGCCCCGTTTCGGGGGGGCGGCAACACTCGGCGGGGCGGTCGCCTGCGGCCTTTCAGGGCCGAGGCGCCCCTATGCCGGATCGGTCAGGGACCATGTGCTGGGCTGCAGGATCATCAACGGCAGGGGAGAGATCCTGAATTTCGGGGGAAAGGTGATGAAGAATGTCGCGGGATTCGATGTCTCCCGCCTGATGACAGGGGCTTTCGGCACCCTGGGCGTGCTGCTCGAAATCAGCCTCAGGGTGCTGCCCAGGCCTGCTGCATCGCTCACCCTGGTGCGCGAATGCAGGGACCCCGTTCCCTATCTTTGCGGCCTTGCCTCGAAACCGATTCCCGTCGATGCGGCAGCCCATGTCGAGGGGCTATGCCATATCCGTCTTTCCGGAAGCGTCCGGGCCGTTTCGGAGGCGAGAAATCAACTGGGCGGGGATACCCTGGATGGACATGAAATTTTCTGGGAGGATCTGCGCGAGCAGCGGCTGCCCTTTTTTGGAAGCGATGCGCCGCTGTGGCGCATCGCTTCCGGGCCTTCGGCTCCCATGCCGAATTTGCAGGGAACCTGGATGATAGACTGGGGCGGATCGCAGCGCTGGCTGAAGAGCATGGCTGGAGAAGGCGAAGTCAGGCAGGCGGCAGAAGCCATCGGCGGACATGCCACCCTTTTCAGGGGGGAGGGCAATGCCTTTCATCCCCTGAAGGGAGCGCTTGGCGTCCTGCATCAAAGGCTGAAGGCCGCGTTCGACCCGAAAGGGATCTTCAACCCAGGCCGCCTTTACCCGGAATTCTGACATGCAGACCAGGATCGATTCCGCATCGAGAGCCGACCCCAGGATTGCCGAGGCCGAGGCCATATTGAGAAGCTGCGTGCACTGCGGATTCTGCAATGCGACCTGTCCGACCTATCAGCTTCTCGGGTCGGAACCTGACGGCCCCAGGGGAAGGATCTACCTCGTCAAGAACATGCTCGAGGAAGGCGTCGCAGGGGAGAGGACGCGCCTCCACCTGGATCGCTGCCTCACCTGCCGCTCCTGCGAGACGACCTGCCCTTCCGGGGTGAAATATGCCCGACTGATCGACATCGGGCGCGCGATTGTCGATGAGAGGGTCAGGCGGCCCTTTCTCGACAGGGCTCGCCGGTTTGCCATGCTGGCTGTCCTCCCTCATCCGGACAGGTTGAATCTTGCACTGAAGTTCGCCAGAATCGCGAAGCCTTTCCTCCCCTTCCATCTCAAAAGAAAAATCTTCCCTCGCAGGCTTGTGGCTGCTTTTCCGCCAGTCCGCCATAAGCGCAAAATGCTGGTTCTGGAAGGTTGCGTCCAGCCCCTCTCTTCTCCGAACACCAACCTCGCCGCATCGCGCGTCCTCGGCAGGGTAGGCATTTCCCTGATTCCGGTTTCCGGCTGCTGCGGCGCGATGCATCAGCACATGGGAAAGGAGGAAGCGGCTCGCGCCGTGATGCGCAGGAACATCGATCTCTGGTGGCCCCATGTCGAGGCAGGCATCGAGGCCATCGCCCTGAGCGCGAGCGGGTGCGGTCTTGCCGTCAGGGAATACGGGCAAATGCTGAAAGAGGACGAACGCTATGCCGAAAAGGCCGAAAAAGTCAGCTCGCTCGTCAGGGACTTTTCTGAAATCCTGATGAAGGAAGATATGAGCCCTTTCTCCGGAATTGGCAAGGGGAAGCGCGTGGCCTGGCATTGCCCATGCACCTTGCAGCACGGGCAGAAGCTTGGTGGCGCTGTGGAATCCATTTTGAAAGCCTGCGGCTTCGATCTTTCCCCTGTCCCGGATTCCCATCTCTGCTGCGGTGCGGCAGGAACCTACTCCCTGCTTCAGCCCGGGATTTCGGAGAAGCTGCTCGAAAACAAGCTCGCCGCCCTGCAGGGCGGCATGCCGGAGATCATCGCCACGGCCAATGTCGGTTGCCAGATGCATCTCGAAAGCGGGGCCAGACTCCCGGTCAGACACTGGATAGAACTTTTTGATCAAACCTGAAGGAGAAAACATGAAAATCGGATCTTTCCATCCCCCGCAGCGCACCTTGATGGGGCCCGGCCCGTCCGATGTCAGCCCCCGCGTCCTGGAGGCGATGTCCCGGCCCACGCTGGGCCATCTTGATCCTGTTTTTGTCGCCATGATGGACGAAGTCAAGGCGCTCCTGAAATACGCCTTCCAGACCGGCAACGAGCTGACCATGCCCGTTTCCGCGCCGGGTTCCGCCGGCATGGAAACCTGTTTCGTCAATCTCGTCGAGCCGGGAGACAAGGTGATCATTTGCCAGAACGGCGTGTTCGGCGGCAGGATGAAGGAGAACGTCGAGCGCTGCGGCGGGATTGCGGTGATGGTTCAGGATGAATGGGGGCGCGCTGTCGATCCGCAAAAGCTGGAAGATGCCCTGAAGGCCAACAGGGACGCGAAAATCGTGGCGTTCGTGCATGCCGAAACGTCGACCGGCGCCGTGTCGGATGCGAAAACCCTGGCGGAAATCGCCCACAGGTACGATTGTCTCGTGATTGCCGATGCGGTCACCTCCCTCGCCGGCTCCCCCCTGAAGGTCGGCGAATGGAAGATCGATGCGATCTATTCGGGTACCCAGAAATGCCTTTCCTGCACTCCCGGGCTTTCCCCGGTGAGCTTTTCCGATGCCGCCGTTGAGCGGATCAAAAGCCGCAAATCGAAGGTGCAGAGCTGGTTCCTCGACCTCAATCTCGTGATGGGCTACTGGGGAGGCAATGCCAAGCGCGCCTACCATCATACCGCACCCATCAACGCCCTGTACGGTCTGCACGAAGCGCTGGTGATTTTGCAGGACGAGGGGCTGGAGAACGCATGGGCGCGCCACCGGAAGCATCATCTTGCCTTGCGTTCGGGGATCGAAGCGATGGGGCTTGCTTTCGTGGTGCCCGAAGCGGAGCGCCTGCCTCAGCTCAACGCGATCGCCATTCCGGAAGGGGTCGACGATGCTGCCGTGAGATCCATGCTGCTCTCCGACTGGCAGCTTGAAATCGGCGCGGGCCTCGGGGCGATGGCAGGCAAAGTCTGGCGCATCGGCCTGATGGGGCATGCCTGCAACCCCCGAAACGTGCTGCTCTGCCTCTCCGCTTTGGAAGATGTCCTGGTCAGGCTGAAAGCCCCCGTAAAGAGAGGGGAGGCCCTCGCTGCCGCCACGGGTTCCCTTATGGCATAATCAGGTTTCCAGGGGAGGTGCATGAAAAAGAAACTGCTTGAGCTTTCGAAGCATGAATACGGGGAAAGCCTGCATCTGCTGCAGATCGAACTCACCAAGCTGCAGCGGCATTTCATCAAATGCGGCGAGAAAATCCTGATCATTTTCGAAGGCAGGGATGCTTCGGGAAAGGACGGGACGATCAAGCGCATCGTCGAGCACCTCTCTCCCAGGGAGACGCGCGTCGTCGCCCTGGGCAAACCTTCGGACAGGGACAGGGGGGCCTGGTATTTTCAGCGCTACGTGCCTCATCTTCCCGCAGCTCAGGAACTGGTTCTCTTCAACAGGAGCTGGTACAACCGGGCAGGGGTGGAGCGGGTGATGGGATTTTGCAACGATGCAGAATACGAGGAGTTCATGGGTTCGGTCTGCGAATTCGAGAACCTTCTGGTGCATTCCGGAATCAAGCTCTTCAAGTACTATCTCGATATTTCCAGGAAGGAACAGGAGGAGCGCCTGGAAGACCGCAAGAAAGATCCCCTCAAACAGTGGAAGATCAGCGACATCGACGAGGCCGCCCTCAACCGCTGGAAAGCCTACAGCAATGCGCGCAACGAGATGTTCGCGCGCACGCACAATATCGTCGCGCCCTGGACCGTGGTCAGGGCGGACGACAAACCGCTCGCCAGGATCAGCGTGATCAAGGATATACTGACCCGCCTGGAATACGACGGCAAGGACGAGGAGGTTACCCTGCCCAATCCAGACGTTGTTTTCGGCTACCACGAGGATTGCCTGAAGAAAGGGCTGATCGCCCAGTAAAGTGCACCATAGTGGTGCAATTCGGGCTCAAGTCGCCATGCAGGATGCCGATATATCGAGCGAGGGGGGAAGAAATGAGGGCGGGTACGGTTCATGCTTGAATTTCATCGAGTCTCAAGGAGTCGATCATGGCCAATGCATTGCACATTCCCATAGCGGACTACAAGTCCATCTACAGCGTCGCTGACGTCGATCGGGCGATGGAGGACTCCGCGCCGAGAAACAACGATTCGCTCAATTCCGTCTACCAGAAGATGAAGCAGGCAGGCGGCGTGCGCTACATCGTCAAGCCTTCCAGCGAAGAAGGGCTGGATTCCCTCTACGAGAGCGCGCCGAATTTCGGGGAAGTGATAGGCGACCTGAGGAAGCAGATGGCGCTTGCCGTTTTCGGCAACGAGCCGGTGAGTTTCACGCCCATCCTGCTTCTCGGCGAACCCGGACTCGGCAAGACCCATTTCGCGAAATGCGTGTCCAAAGTGCTCGGCACGCACTTCGAATTCATTTCGATGAGTTCGCTCACCGCAGGCTGGATATTGTCCGGCGCATCTTCGCAATGGAACAGCGCGAAACCCGGCAAGGTCGCGCAATCCCTGGTCAACGGGGAATTCGCCAATCCCCTCGTCGTTCTCGACGAAGTGGACAAGTGCGGAGGGGATTCCAGGTACGATCCCATGGGGGCGCTCTACGGCCTGCTCGAGCGGGATACCGCCGAGCATTTCAGGGACGAATTCATCGAGGTCGAAATGGATGCGAGCCATATCCTGTGGATCGCCACCGCCAACGACGAGAGTGCCATTCCCGAGCCCATCCTCAACAGGATGAACGTTTACGTCATCGACAGGCCCTCCGGGGAGGGAGCGATGAAGATCGCGCTGGCAGTTTATCGCGACATTCTGGATGACCATAACTGGGGTTTTCCGGACGAGCCCGCGGAGGAAATTCTTGCCGCTCTTGCGGAAATTCCGCCGCGCGACATGAGAAAGCTGCTGGTCGATGCCTTCGGCAACGCGATGCTGGAGAGGCGTACCCATCTGCTCGCCGGGGATCTCGATGTCGGCAGGCTTTCGAGGAGAAAATCCAAGATCGGATTTTAGGCAACCTTGAACGGACTTCCCCGGATGACCTCGAAAAAGATGCGCATCAAGTGCGGATCGAATTTCCCTCCGGTCTCTTCGTGCATGATGGACATGATTTTCGAGTGGCTTCTTGCCGTATGGTACGATCTTGTCACGGCCATTGCGTCGTAGCTGTCCGCGATGGAGATGATGCGGGAGCCGACCGGAATGCTTTCCCCCGAAAGTCCGTCAGGGTAACCCCGCCCGTCGTAATGTTCGTGGTGGTGGCGGATTGCCCGAGCCGGCCGGGACGAGACTTCGAGTTCGGTCGCGAGCATGATTTTCTCGCCGATTTCGGAATGCTGCTTCATCACCGCCCACTCGTCTTCGTCGAACTGCGCAGGCTTCAACAGGACGCGGTCCGGTATGCCGATCTTGCCGATGTCGTGAAACGAGGAGCTTACCCGCAGCGCTTCGAGTTCCCGTTTGTCGAGGCCGCATCGCTTTCCGATTGCATCCGACAGGCCATGCACACGCTCGGAGTGAAGCCGCGTCAGAAGGTCGCGGTAGCCCAGGGCAACCGACAATGCTTTCGTGTATTTGAACAGCGCATCGTAAATGCTGGCTTTTGATTCCATGCCGGTTTTTCCTGGGGAATACGGTGCTGCGCCGGGTTTTCCATCGCGCAATTCATTAAAGAATGCTAGACGCAACATATTGCAATGTCAAAAAGGCATTTTTCGATTCCAGGAAAAGGAAGAGGGTTTGATCTGGATCAAGACCGGATGATCCTGTCCGATCTATGCTGGCATATCAGCTTTTCATGATAAAGATTCCAGGAGTGCAGCATGATCCATGCCGATTTGCCTTCGTTCCGTCTGAAAGGAAAAGCGCTGCTCCCCATCGTGCAGGGCGGCATGGGGGTTGGCGTCTCTGCACACCGCCTTGCCGGGACAGTGGCCGCATCCGGTGCAATGGGCACCATTGCCAGCATCGATTTGCGCCACCACCATCCCGACCTGATGGCGCGGGGAGGAAAAGACAAATCTGTTCTCGACGGGGCCAACCTGATCGCGCTGGACCGCGAAATACGGGCCGCTCTGGAACTTGCCGGTGGAAATGGGCTGATTGCGGTCAACGTCATGAAGGCAGTCACCGAGCATGCTGCGCTTGTGCGGCAGGCATGCGAGAGCGGAGCGCAGGCGATCGTGATGGGGGCGGGGCTGCCTCTCGATTTGCCCGATCTGGCAGAAGATTTTCCTGAAGTTGCCCTGATTCCGATACTTTCGGACGCGCGTGGCGTGAATCTGGTGCTGAAGAAATGGATGCGCAAGAACCGCCTGCCGGATGCCGTCGTGATCGAGCATCCGCGCTATGCCGGCGGGCATCTGGGTGCGCCGAAGCCGGAGGAAATCGGCGATCCGCGCTTCGATTTTCCGTCGGTCATCGAAGAGGTGCTCCAGTCGTTCAAAACCCTCGGCATCGAGCGCATTCCGCTGATTCCGGCGGGAGGCATCAACACCCACGAAAAGATACGCGAACTGCTTTCTCTGGGAGCGAGTGCCGTTCAGATCGGCACGCCTTTTGCAGTGACAATTGAAGGGGATGCGCATCCCAATTTCAAGAAGGTTCTGGCAGAAGCGCGCCCCGAGCAGATCGTGACCTTCATGAGCGTCGCCGGGCTGCCCGCCCGCGCCGTAATTACGCCCTGGCTGAAGAATTATCTGGGCCGGGAGGGGAAATTGCAGGCTTGCGCCAGGGCGGAGAGAGGGCGCTGCGCATCGGGCCTGAGTTGCCTGCTGCATTGCGGGCTGCGAGACGGCATTGCAAGGGCGGGGCAGTTCTGCATCGATGCCCAGCTCGCTGCTGCGCTCAAGGGAGACATCAAAAAGGGCCTGTTTTTCAGGGGCTCCGAACCCCTGCCGTTCGGCAGCGCCATCAGGACCGTCAGGGAACTTCTGGAATACCTCATGACGGGAGCCTCTGTCACTGCAAATTGACGATGCC
>JAJZRP010000061.1 GCA_021802655.1 Pseudomonadota bacterium | reverse complement strand
CGCCAGCCATCACCGCCACGCCAGCCATCACCGCCACGCCAGCCATCGGCGTGCGCCACATTGGCCATCGAAGTCATCAGGATAATTGCAATCAGATTTTTCTTCATTACTTTTTCCCTTTTCCATCAGAAATACATGCAATTCCGAAATTAGATAATCAGTATTGTGGAAAGTTCATGTCGGCGCAAGCAGCCGCTGATTTCATGCGGAGTCATTTCCTTGATACACTGCGCCAGTTCCATCCATCTTGTACGCCAGGGGTCGAAATATGAGGTATCTGCTGCTTGCATGGTTTGTTTTGTTTGTTCCGGCATCCAGGGCATCGAGTGGTGTGCCGTCGGACTTTTCCACCACCATAGGCGATGCAGTGCTTTGCCTGGACAAGATCGACCCTGCCTATTTTGAAAGCTACCTGCAATCTTTCTTCGGTCCGCCGTACAGGACGGAAGGAGACAGGAAATGGTATCGGGTGAAAGAACTGCTGTGGAAAAAGGAGAAGATCTCGGACGTGATCGTGGGAGAGGCCCCCGCCTTTCTGGCGGTGATTGCCGAGGATTCTCCGGAAGGTGCCGCGAATGCGATCCTGGAAAGCAGCGGGATTCCTTATGCCTTCGACAACGGCACCGGCGTATCTGCGGAATTCGGCGAGATTGCCCGGTACGGTAACATGACCGAAGTATTCTGTCTCCAAAATTGAAAAGCGGGTTCCTCGATCATTCGCCATTATCGAGGCGCAGGATTTTCCGTCACCTGCGCCGGCTGGCCTGAAAATGGGCTGCATGGAACTCAGGCCACCTGCAAGGCCTTGCTGAAAAGCGCGAGATGCGTCTGCTCTCCGATATCGATGTCCAGTGCGACGGCATTTTCGACACCGATGCGAATCGGTGGACCGAACCGGGTGATGGCGATATTGGCGCGCCGCAGCAAGCGTTCGACTGCAGTCGTGGTCACCGTCACATAGCGTTCGATACCCATGCGGTCGCCGAAGGAAACGATTTCACGCATTGCATCCAGCGCCAGATCGGTAAAACCGAAACTCCTCTGTCCATCGGTTTCTATCGCAAAGCGGCTCAATTCCCAGACAGTTGCGTTCTCGGGGATGGGGTGGCCGTGAAGCAATTCCGGAAACGTATCCTTCAGCATATAGGGGCCTTGTGTCGGAAGCAGGCGCCAGCAACCGCGCAGGATGCCGCCTGATTCGCGTATGACCATATAGTACGGATCCAGGGCGTCGTAGCCGTCGATTTCCATACCGCTCAATATTGAAACATCCCATCCCATCCGGTCCCTGAACACTTTTGCGCGCAATTGGAACATCTGCCACAGCTCCCTGCTTTGGAACTCCTTTCGAGAGGAAATTTGAATCGATAAAGACATTTAAGCGCCCTCCAAATCGGTTGTATGGAATACCCAAGACGCATAAAAGTTATGCTCAATGGCTAAATTGCGTAACTATCTGAACTGATAGGTACGGGGCTGTAAGCTTTGTAGCAATATATAAAACAGTGGGATCACCGAATCGTGATCTGCATATTCATTGGGCGGGGTTCGGTTTATTTGGAACGAAAGCTACAGGCACCAAATATGAAGGCATCGATGGGCATAAGGCCTGAAACTTTGCGCGAGTACCGCAAGGCCAGGAGGGAAAGCCAGTTCCATTTCTGGAGCAGATTCGGGGTGACGCAGTCGCGAGGCAGCCGTTTTGAACTGGGTGCGGAGATCCCCCCCCCGGTTGCCATTTTATTGACGCTGTATTTCGATGGCGTCGTGACCGATGGGGATTTGCAGCATGCCGGGCAACAATATGGCGAGTGGCCCGGAAAGCAGGGGTTCCTTATATCAGACCCAGGCGCATTGCTTTGACCACGGCTTGCTGGCGCGTGGCTGTATCGAACTTGCGGCGAATGTTGCTGAAGTGAAAGTTGACCGTCGACTCCGAGCAATGCAGTATCCTGGCGATTTCCCAGGAGCTTTTTCCTGCCGCACTCCATTTGAGGCATTCCAGTTCACGGCTGGTGATCGCGGGGCGTTGATGGGAGGGTATTTGAAGGGAAGGTTTCGCAAACTTCAGGGAAGCCTCGAAGGCAAAATCGCGCATCAGGGTGAGATCGGGCATGGCCTGCAACGCTTCGCGCCGAAAGCGCCTGCCGGGCATGACATCGTTCACAAAGCAGAGAATGCCCAACTCGCCGTTTGCGCCATGGAATGGCAGGGTGAGGCCCGATCTCAGGCCATGACTGCAGGCTTCTTCGTACATTGTCTTCTGCTGTTTGCTGGCGAATATGTCCGGCTCCCAAATCAATGGGGTCGATCTTGTCGTGCAGTGAGTTACCGTGGGATCAACGTAAACCAGTTTCGCTGAATCATAGACATTCCGCCAGTTCGGCGAATAGTTGCTGCGCAGAAATGCCTGCTCCAGGGAGGTTTGGTGATCCGGCACCACTGCGATCAAGGTGCGTTCGAAACCATAGTCATTGCCCAATTGGAACAGGGCATCCATCCACGCGGTCTCGGTCCCGCACTCCAGCAATGTGGCAAATCGCTCGATGGACGCCATCTCTTCCTGCCCCTGAAGCAAAGTGATTGTGAGAAATTAGCAAGCTGCGGACTTTTGCGCAATATCTCCGGGGAAAATATCCTTGATTTTCAGGTTTCGCCGACTATGCTGAAGCTCGTCCATTCACGAGGAGAAATCATGAGGAAAATCGTTTTTGCGGTTCTTTTTGCATTCATGACATCGACCTGCGCGTTTGCAGCTTCGGATGCGCAGAAGCCTGCGCCGGAAAAGAAGCTCACCAGGCAGCAGATGAAAATGAAAAAATGCAATGGCGATGCCAGGGAAAAGAAGCTGAAGGGGGAGGAGCGCAAGAAGTTCATGAAGTCCTGCCTCTCCGGGAAAAGCTAGGGAATGCCTAGAAAGGAAGCCAGGTCTTTTTTCTGGTGTAGTGCATGTAGCCGACGCTTGCCCCTTCGCGCAGGCCGACGCCCAGCCTGATCGGGGCGAGAATGATGTCGCCTCGCTGCTGGTAATTGATTCCGGCGCCGCCGACAAAATAGAGGCTGCCGTCCACGCCGGGGAAGCGCTGGAATATCTTGCTTGCCGAAGGGAGATGGTAGACCAGGATGAATACTTTGGAGGCGTTCCCCCCGAAATCGAAACCGACCGATGGCCCGGTCCAGTAGACTTTCCCGCCGCCTCCGCTTTTCAGCATCAGGTTTCCGTCGCCGTAGCGCAACCCGACGCCTATCGCCCCGCTCGCTTCTTCCCCCTTGATGTAGCCGTTGGGGCGTCCGTGTTCCCTGAACGCTTTTGCTATGAGCTTGGCAAGTCCTTCCGTGGTGCTGCCGAAGAATGCCGTCGCATCCCTGACAATGGAATCCTGGTCGTAGGTATCCTCCTCCTTCGCACTTGCAGGCAAGGCGAGCGTGGCTGACAGGAGGCAAAGAAAGGACAAAAGCCATTTGCGGTTCATGTGTTCTCCCCGAAGCGTTTTCCCATTCTAACCCGGAAACGGCGGGACTGGCGAATCTGTCAGGCCAGGGATTCTGTGCTAGAAATGAGTATGTGTACCCTGTTGAGGAGAAGCAGATGGAAAAGGAAAAAACTTTGCCCCAGAAAAGGCGGGTGACGCGCAGGAAAGCGGCTCCCGACAGGCCGGGCGAAACCAGGCAGCCCGATCCGGGAATGAGGCGAAAAATGGTGGAAGATGCGGCGTATTACCGTTTCGAGAGGCGCGGCTTGGGCAACGGCGGAGACCATGTCGAGGACTGGCTGCAGGCCGAGGCTGAAATCGACGCCATGCTGGGCAGCAGGGAATGAGGAGGATGCCATGAATATTCTTGCCGCATTGCCTTTGATGCGTGTCGAAGGGCAGCTTTCCCTGCCGCATTCCGGCATGCCGGAAGTTCCCGGGGTATCCCTAGCCGATCCGGCTGTCAGCGTCATGACCGATTTTACGAAAAACGCCGTTTTTTCGATCGGGGAAGATGTGATCATCGATCAGGCGCTGCTTTACATGAAAGCGGTCGGCGTCAGATTCCTGTTCGTTCTGAACGGCGAGAGCAGGCTGACAGGACTCGTCACCTCGACGGACATCCAGGGCGAGAAACCGTTGCGCTATCTTCAATCGGTGGACTGCACGCTGACGAGTTGCTCTCGTGCGGATGTTTTTGTGCGCCATGTCATGATTCCGGTCGAACATTGGGAAGTGAGCCATTATTCCGATGTCGAGAAGGCCAGGGTTTCACAGGTCGTCGAATCCTTCAGGGCGGCCGGAAGAAGGCATCTCGTTGTCACCGAAAACGGCATGGTCCGCGGCATTTTCTCAGCGACAAGGGTGGAGCAGGCTTTGGGAATACGGCTGGACATCGTCAGAACCGCGAGAAGCTTCGCCGAAATCGAGAGCGCATTGATACGCTAGGCGTTCGTCATTCAGCTTTCCTTTCCAGCTGTCCCGTTCGCTTCGTTGATACCCGGTTATCCCGAGCAGTTTTGAGTATAAATGAAGGTAAAGAATAAGGGACTAAAAACATGGCGAGCCACATATGGCGGTTTCAGGCCCTGCCATGCCGATTGCCTGGCTCAAGCTGCGGCAGAAGGAACCTGGGGCCCCATACTCAATGCTCCATGGCCATCCTGCCTGCAGGATGGGTGACAGGTTTGCGGCTTTTCAGGGCGGAGTCAACCGACATCGCGGGATTGCCATTTTTCTGGGCCAGCGCTGCTGGAATACCGGCGGATTCTAAGGCACATTGGAACGGCTCACAAGAGGCCCCGCGGAAATTCCTCTAGCCGGGGGTGAGCACAGGGAACAGGCCGCGCAATCCTGAAGCCATCATTTCGACTGCCATCGCCGAAAGTATGAATCCTCCCACCCGCTCCACCACGTCGAGCGAGGATTGCCTGATTTCCCCTCCCGCCCTGCAGGCCATGTGGAAAGTCAGCCAGCATGCGCCGCCCACGACGAGGATGGGGACCACGACCGGGACGAGGTCGGCATAGGTGCGCCATGCGCCGCTGCCCATGACGTAGCTGAATGCGGCAGGTCCTGCCAGAAGGGGAACGGCGAGCGGGATGATCGATGCTTCCGGGGTTTCTGCAGCGACGGTCGGGGAACCCTTGAAGCTGGTTTCCTTGCCGAGGACCATGGCTATCGCCAGAAGCAGGACGATGATGCCTCCGCCGACCTGCATCGCCCCGAAAGATACGCCGAGCAATCCGAGCAGGGGCATGCCGAGGAATGTCGCAACGAGGAGCGCGACCGTGACGCTGATGCCTATGGTTCGCGCAAAGCGCTCCCGCTCCCGGGCGCCCAGGTTTTCCACCGTGGCGAGAAAAATGGGGATCATGGAGACCGGGCCGACCAGGGCGAAAAGCGTGATGGTTTTCTTGACGGTGAGCGCTGCGATCCCAAGCATGTCCTGTCCTCTCTGGCATCAAGCATAACACGGATTTTCGCGGCTGCCGCGCTGACTTGGCCCGGCTATTCGGCGCTTCCGTTGGATTGCAGGATGAATGCGTTTCTGCAGGCCTGCCTGCTTCGAAGGGGCGGAAATAACAATGACACGGGGGGGCTAGAAATACATTCCCGCCAATCTATGCCTTTTTCTGCTTCATGACAATAGGTTAGGCAAATAGGTTAGACAAGTTCAAGATGGATTGAGAATTCTTCAGTCTATGCTGTGAAAAGGCTGGTTAACCACAAAATGGCGAATGATGTGGCGTCTGGCCATATCTTGACTGAGGAGCTGGAACTTCAAGACAAGCGAAATAATCACGCAAACATTATCAGCAGATGATAAACTTGAATGAAATATGATCCGGGTCTGGAAACGCTGCTCGATCTCAATGGCACCATAGCCGATCAGGGAAACGGTTACTGGATAAAGATCGATGCGTGGCGGGTCCCCGTGACCGGGGAAATTCCCCACGGCATTCGGTATTCGCTTACGCTGCATCGGTCTGACGGGAGGCGAATTCTGGGCTACGACAACAGCCATGCGGTGAAGCCTTCTGGCGGATACAAATATGCAGGCCTGCGTTTGCCTTATGACCATAGGCACCGCCATAGCGAAGACAAAGGGATTCATTACGAATTCAGGGATGCCCACCAATTGCTGGCAGATTTTTTCGAAGAAGTGGATCGGGTATTGAAGGAGATTGCGTCATGAAGAGAATCATCATCGGCATCATGCCCCAGGAGGAAATTCGCAGCCGCATGCTGGCGATTGCCAGAGGCGAATACAAGCCTTCGCCGGACGAGCCGAAAATCTGGTTCACCTCCATGAAGTCTCTGGCTGAAGTGTTGAGCGACGAAAATCGCGCCTTGCTCAAGCTCATCAGCGAAACCCGGCCTGAGTCGATTACCGGACTTGCCGCCATGACCGGGCGCAAGGTGGGGAATCTTTCGCGCACCCTGAAAACCATGTCCAATTACGGCATCGTGGAAATGCGGCGCGAAAACCGTCACGTCCGGCCTGTGGTCAAGGCGACCGAGTTCCAGATTCTGGCTGCCTAGATCTGCAGATTATCCAAAAAGTGTCCCGGAGTTAACCGTTGTCAACCATTTTGTAAACCCCGGAAAAAGCACGGCAAGCTGCCGAAGTGGGCGGACAAACTCGTCCGTCTGATTTACATGGGACATTCGGATGGGAAGGAAACCATCCGGTCGGCAATCACGATGCTGAACGACATGGACAGGGTCCTGAACCGGAAAATCGTGTTCGAGGAAACGGAATCAGGGTGGCGCGAGTCGCTGGATCAGGTTGGGCCCGAAGTCCAGCCTTCCCCAGGAGGATTGATAACCGGCATATGCAGTTCGCATATTGCATATGACCACGTTGCCTGGAAGATATGGACTGGCAAAACAGGCCCAGGAACTGGGAATGGGGTACTGACTGGAAGGAAATGATGCGCTGTCGATTGACAATCGTTGCCTGTTAGGCTATGGCGGTCGAATACCATTGGTTCTTCTTCGCAACGGTGTACAGCAAAACTTCAGGACCTGGCATGATTTTCAAAGTGCGGCCACCTTTTCCAGCATCGCTTTCTCCGGCCACAGCCCCTTCCCGCGAATCGTGACGGGCCGATGGCACAGCCTGCAGGAAGTGGCGATCGGGTCGAATTCCATCACGTTCGTGCCGTGCATCCAGATTTCGAGATCCAGTATCGACACGCGCAGCGTACCTTGTACCGAGCGGTCGGTCGCCGTGTCGAAACGAACGGGGCCAAGCGCAAGTTCCGCCTTCCTGATTTGCACGTCAGGGCAATGGAACGCAGCCAGGGTCGCCGTGAATAGCTCCCGAAACCACTTGTTGCCAAGTTCTGAGAAATGTTCCTTGCGCATTCCGGGAAGAAAGAGAACAAAGCGCGTCTCGTCATGGCAGAGGAACAGGCACTGTCTTCTGTCGAAGGTGGCGAGATGGCCATGCCAACTGCCCAACGGGCTTGTTTCCTCTAAGGGGTCCCTCGACACGTTGTCCAGCCTGGAAGCGAGCTTTTGTGAACAGTGAATGATCATTCTGCCTCATGTAATTCGGCATCGGAGTGATTTATGCCGATGTGGCGATTAAACCTCATGGGCAGTATCCGCCAGGATTTCCCGGAACTGCTCCAGCGCGGCCTGTAAATCCTCCACGATTTCCGCCGCGATCAGGTCAGGTGCCGGAAGGTTGTCGGAGTCCGAAAGCGACTCGTCCTTCAGCCAGAAAATGTCCAGGCTCGCCTTGTCGCGGCTGACCAGTTCTTCGTAGTCGTAGGCTCGCCACCGTCCTTCGGGGTTTTCTTCCGTCCAGGTGGCTTTCCGGTCATGCCTGTTTTCCGGATGGTAGCATTGCACGAATTCGTCCAGATCTTCGCGCCTCAAGGAATTGGTCTTGAGCGTGAAGTGCATGTTGGTCCTGAGGTCGTAGATCCAGAGCTTCCTGGTCCACGGGGTCTCGGAGGCTGGCTTCTTGTCGAAGAACAGCACGTTCGCCTTCACGCCCTGGGCGTAAAAAAGCCCTGTCGGCAGGCGCAGCAGGGTGTGGACTTCGCATTCGTGCAGGAGCTTCCTGCGTATGGTCTCGCCGGCCCCGCCTTCGAACAGCACGTTGTCCGGCAGCACCAGCGCGGCGCGACCGTTCTGCTTCAGGAGCGTCTTCACGTGCTGCACGAAGTTGAGCTGCTTGTTCGAGGTAGTGGCCCAGAAGTCGTCGCGCTCGATTATGTCGCGCTCGCGGCTCGCCTTGCCTTCCTCGCCCACGATGGTGGTGCTGCTCTTCTTGCCGAAGGGCGGATTGGTCAGCACCAGATCGAAGCGCTCGTTGGGCGTGGCGGCCAGCGAATCGCCCACCGCAATCGGCTCATATTCCTGGCTGCCGATGCCGTGCAGCAGCATGTTCATCGCGCAAAGCCTGGCTGTCGCCTGCACCAGTTCCCAGCCCTTGAAGCTCTCCCCGCGCAGCTTCTTCTTCTCAACCGAGGTCATGTTGGGGTAGTGCTTCACCACATAGTCGTGCGCCGCCAGCAGAAAGCCGCCCGTTCCGCAGGCAGGGTCCGAGATGGTCTCGCCCGGCTTGGGGGCCATGGCATCCACAATCGCCTGGATCAGCGGGCGCGGCGTGAAGTACTGGCCCGCGCCGGACTTGGTGTCCTGCGCGTTCTTCTCAAGCAGGCCCTCGTAGGCGTCGCCCTTCACGTCCGAACTCATGGCCACCCAGGTTTCCTTGTCGATCAGGTCCACGATCAGCCGCCTGAGCTTGGCCGGGTCCTGGAACTTGTTCTGGGATTTCCCGAAGATCAGTCCGAGCAGGCCTTTCAGCTTGCCCAGCTCTTCCAGCGTGTGGCGATAGTGGTCGAACAGCTCGTCCCCGTCTTTCTTGATGAGGCTCGCCCAGTCGTAGCCTTCGGGCACAGGGCTCTTCTGGCTGTAGGGCGGCCGGCTGCGCTCGTCGGCCATTTTCAGGAACAGCAGATAGGTGAGCTGCTCGACGTAGTCGCCGTAGCTCATGCCGTCGTCGCGCAGCACGTTGCAGTAGTTCCAGAGTTTCTGGACGATATTCGATGTATTCATGGTTCTTCCAGTTTCAACATATCCGTTACCGCGTTATAATTCATTCATGAAACAGAAATCGCTCATCGATACCAACCGCCATATGCGCGACCCGGAAAAATTCCGAAAAGCGCTGATCAGGAGCGTCGCCAGTTCCACCGCCATCGAGACAGGCGCAACGGTAGCTTCAATCGCACGCATGCTGGAAGAGACCGCCAAACCCGAGCCACTCACGACGCCGCGAGGCTCCGCTCGATAATCTCGGCGAATAGCCGTTCCATCGGCTGGTAGTCTCT
>JAJZRP010000060.1 GCA_021802655.1 Pseudomonadota bacterium | reverse complement strand
CCGGTGCGCATCACGGTGGGCAAATCGAGCGAGCCGAAGTCCGTGTCGTAGGGCATGTTGTCCGTTCCCGTCCTGACGATGGTGACCGGCCTGGATTGGGGCCTTGCCGTCGGCATCCCGAGCCCTGTCGCCACCATGGTGACGCGCAGGCTGTCGGCCATGGCCTCGTCTATCACCGTCCCGACGATCACCGTCGCATCTTCCGCGACGAATTTCTTGATGGTGTTCATCACGTCGTGGACTTCCTTCATCTTGAGCCCCAGGCTCGCCGTGATGTTGACGAGAACCCCGCGGGCGCCGGAAAGATTGACGTCTTCCAGGAGCGGACTCGCCACCGCCTGCTCAGCCGCGATCCTGGCTCTTTCTGCGCCGGATGCGATGGCGGAACCCATCATCGCCATGCCCATCTCGGACATCACCGTCCTCACGTCGGCGAAATCGACATTGACGAGACCGGGACAATTGATGACTTCGGCAATTCCCGCAACGGCGCCGTAGAGCACGTTGTTGGCCGCCTTGAAGGCGTCGAGCATGCTGACGTCCTCGCCCAGGACAGCCATCAGCTTGTCGTTCGGGATCACGATCAGGGAATCGACATGCTGGGTCAGTTCGTCTATCCCGGCCTGCGCGACCTTGAGCCGCTTGCCTTCGAACCCGAAGGGCTTGGTGACCACTGCGACCGTCAGTATCCCCATCTCCTTGGCGACCTGAGCCACGACGGGGGCCGCGCCCGTTCCGGTTCCGCCGCCCATTCCGGCGGTAACGAAAAGCATGTCGGCGCCATCTATCGCTTCCGCTATCCTGTCCCTGTTTTCGATCGCGGAATCGCGCCCGATTTCGGGGTTCGCTCCCGCGCCGAGTCCCTTGGTGATTTCCTCGCCAAGCTGCATCACCGTGCCGGCGCGGTTTCTCTGCAGCGCCTGCGCATCGGTATTGGCGCTGATGAATTCGACGCCCTGCACCCCATTTTCGATCATGTGGTCGACTGCGTTGCCGCCGCATCCGCCCACACCGATCACCTTGATTACAGCCAGTTGATCCTGCGCATCCATCACTTGAAACATATGACCTCCCTTGTCAATTGAATACTGCCCCGAATATCAAAAACTTCTCTGGAACCAGCCCTTCATTCTTTCGAAAATCTGCCCCAGAGAACCCGAATGCATCGAAATCAGGCTCTGGCGTTTGTGCTGCTCCAGCCCCATCAACAACAACCCCACCCCCGTGGAAAAGCGGGGAGTTCGCACCACCTCGGCAAGCCCCCCCACATACTGCGGAATGCCGAGGCGCACCGGCATGTGAAACACTTCTTCGCCGAGTTCGACCATTCCCGCCATGGCGCTGCTGCCCCCGGTGATCACGATCCCGGAAGACAAAAGCTCCTCGAACCTGCTTCTTCTGAGCTCCGCCTGGATGAGCGAATAAAGCTCTTCCACCCTGGGCTCGATGACTTCCGCAAGCGTCTGGCGCGAAAGCTGGCGCGCACCCCGCTCCCCCACCCCCGGCACTTCGATCATCTCGGCAGGGTCGGCAAGCTGGCGCAAGGCGCAGCCGTAGCGCATCTTGATGTCTTCGGCTTCCTTGGTGGGGGTACGCAGCGCCATCGCGATGTCGTTGGTGATCTGGTCGCCTGCGATCGGAATCACTGCGGTATGCCGGATCGCACCCTGGGAAAACACAGCGATGTCGGCAGTGCCTCCGCCGATGTCGACCAGGCATACGCCGAGATCCTTTTCGTCCTCGGACAGGACGGCCATGGCGGAAGCGAGCGGCTGCAGAATCAGGTCGCGCTCGACGAGTCCGCACCTTCTCACGCATTTCACGATGTTCTGGGCTGCGGAGATCGCGCCCGTCACGATATGGACCTTGACTTCGAGCCGCATCCCGCTCATGCCGAGCGGTTCCCTGACATCTTCCTGTCCGTCGATGATGAATTCCTGATTCAGGATGTGCAGAATCTGCTGGTCGGTCGGGATGTTCACGGCTTTCGCCGTTTCCACCACGCGCTCGACATCCATCTGGCTGACTTCCTTCTCCTTGATCGCCACCATGCCGTGGGAATTGAAGCTCTTGATATGGCTGCCCGCGATCCCCGTATAGACCTCCCGGATCTTGCAGTCAGCCATCAGCTCGGCTTCTTCGAGAGCGCGCTGGATCGCGTTCACGGTCGACTCGATGTTGACCACCACGCCCTTCTTGAGTCCGCGGGAAGGGTGGCTCCCCATGCCGATGATCTCGAGCTTGCCCTCGGGCGAGATCTCCGAGACGATCGCGACGATTTTCGACGTACCGATGTCGAGACCGACGATCAAGTTTTTCGATTCCCTAGCCATGCCCCTGTTCCTTTTCCGAGAATTCCATCTACGCGCCCGCCCGGGCCCCTTGACCCGGAATCCGCACTGCAAATCCGTTGTCATAGCGCAAATCGACATAATCGATGCGCTTCGCAAGCTGCCCCACGGTCCTGCCGTAGAGCGAAACAAAATCAGCAAGGCGCTCTTCAACATGCTCCCTGCCCAGTTCGATCACCATGCCGTCGTCAAGCCTGAGTTCCCACGCGCGCCTTGCCGAAAGGCTGACCTGGTCGACATGTTTCCCGAGCGGCGCAAGACTCCTGCTGAATGTCGAATATTCCGCTGCCACCTCCTGCGAAGAACCGAAGGGGCCTGAAAATTGCGGCAGCTTCGCATCGGTCGAGGCATCGAAAACGTCCCCGCAGGTATCGACGAACTGGTCCGCCCCCCAGTGCGCGAGCGGCACATGCTCCTCGATCTTCACGTCGATCTCGAGCGGCCATCTGCGCCTCACGCCCACATTCCTGACCCATGGCAGTTTCCCGAAATCGTCCCTCAGTCCGTCCAGGTTCACGGTGAAGAAATTGCCCTTCAGTCTTCTGCCCACGATGAACGCCACCTGATCCCTGGAAAGGTGAGTGGTCATGCCGTCGACCCTTACCGTCTTCAGGTCGAAATAGGGCAGATGGATGATCCGGTACATCACGGCATACAGGGCGCATGCGATCACCAGCGCAAAAAGCAGGTTCGAGATCGCATTCAAGTCCCGCGGCCTATCCCACATGGCTTTCCTCCAGGATGCGCATCACCAGATCGTCGAACCCGATTCCGGCCTTTTTCGCCGCCATGGGAACCAGGCTGTGGTCGGTCATGCCGGGAACGGTGTTCATTTCCAGGAAACAGGGGCCGTTTCTGCCGACGATGAGATCCACCCTCGCCCATCCGCTGCAGCCCAGTACCCTGAAGGATTGCAGCACGAGTTCGTGCAGGCGTTCTTCTTCTTCGAGCGGCAACCCCGGGCAAATGTAGCGGGTGTCGTCGGCAAAATATTTCGCGTCGTAATCGTAAAATTCGTGCGGCGTCTCTATCCTGATGGAGGGAAGCACTTCGCCCCCCAGGATCGGGAACTGCACCTCCATCCCTTCGACGAAGGATTCCGCCAGAACCAGGCTGTCGTATTTCGCAGCAAGCTCGTAAGCGGCCTTCAATTCCTCCGCCTTCACAACCTTGCTGATGCCTATGCTCGATCCTTCGCATGCGGGCTTGACGAAAATCGGCAGCCCGAGCCTTTCGGCCACCCTCCCGAAATCGGAATCCGCATTCAACAGCTCGTATTTCGCTATCGGAATGCCGGCGGCCTGCCAAATCAGCTTGGTGCGCCACTTGTCCATGGAAATGCTGGAAGCCATCACACCGCTCCCGGTATAGGGAATGTTCATCAGCTCCAGTGCGCCCTGAATCGTCCCGTCTTCCCCGTAGCGCCCGTGCAGCACGATGAAGGCCCGGTCGAATCCCCTGAGTTCCGCAATTTCGCGCGCTGCAGGATCGAAGGCATGCGCGTCCACGCCCCGCCTCAACAGGGCCGAAAGCACCGCATTGCCGCTTTTCAGCGAGATCTCCCGCTCGGCGGATCTGCCCCCCATCAGGACCGCGACCTTTCCGAAATTCATGCCGCCTCCCCGATGATGCGCACTTCCCGCTCCAGCCTGATTCCCGTTTCCTTCAATACCTTCTCCTGCACGAATTCGATCAGGCTTTCGATGTCGGAGGCCCGGGCAGTTCCCGTATTCACGATGAAATTGGCATGCTTTTCGGAGACCATCGCCCCCCCCATCTTTTTTCCCTTGAGTCCGCAGGACTCGATCAGCCTTGCCGCATAATTTCCTTCCGGATTTCTGAACACGGACCCCGCGTTGGGGAAGGAAAGCGGCTGGGAAGCGATCCTTTTCTTCAGCATCGACCTGATTTCATCCATCCCGCCCTTTCCCGGCACCAGCCTGAACCAGGCCGAAACGAACCATTCCTGAGCGGGTTTGACAACCGACCGGTAGCCTATCCGGTACTCTTCCGGATAGCGCACCTTCACCACCCCGTCGCGCCCCATGGCTTCGACCTTTTCCACGATGTTCCAGGTTTCCCCGCCGTAGCAGCCCGCATTCATGGCAAGCGCTCCGCCTATCGTTCCGGGAATCCCGGCCAGAAATTCCGCACCGCGCCATTCCCTCTGCGCCGAAAAGCGCGCCACCTTGGCGCAGGCGACCCCTGCCTGCGCATGGATCAGCCCGTCCTCCTCGCAAAGCCGGTCCAGCACCTTGTGCATCAGGATCACCGTGCCGCGAATTCCTCCGTCCCGCACCAGAAGATTGCTCCCCAGCCCGACCACTTCCACCGGCTCTTCCTTGGGCAGGGATCTCAGGAATTCCGAAAGGTCTTCGATACCGGAAGGCCTGTAGCATCTGTCCGCATTGCCCCCCACCCGCCAGCTGGTATGGCGGTTCATCGGCTCGGCATGCACGAGCTCCCCCATCATGCCTCCTTCCCGGCGAGCATTTTGGGAATGCCCCCGATCGAACCCGCGCCCATCACGAGAACGACATCCCCGTCCCGGACCACGGACTCCATTGCCCTGACGATTTCGCCCGGCGTCTCCAGAAATATCGGCTCGACACGGCCGAGCAGCCTCACGCTCCTCGCGAGCGATCTGCCGTCTGCTGCGACGATCGGGGCCTCCCCTGCCGGATAGACTTCGGTGAGGAAAAGCACGTCGACCAGAGCCAGCACTTTCACGAAATCCTCGAACAGGTCGCGCGTTCTGGTGTAGCGGTGCGGCTGGAAGGCCAGCACGAGGCGCCGCCCGGGAAACGCGCCGCGCGCCGCCGCGATGGTCGCTGCCATCTCGGCGGGATGGTGCCCGTAATCGTCGATCAGGGTATAGCTTCCGCCGCCCGCTATCGGGATTTCACCGTAGTTCTGGAAACGCCTGCCCACCCCCCTGAATTCCGAAAGGGCATGCGCTATCGATTCGTCCGGAACGCCGAGTTCCACGCCGACCGCGACTGCGGCAAGGGCGTTCCTGACATTGTGCAGTCCGGGAAGATTGAGGGTGACCGGGAAAGAATGTCCGTTCCTCTTCACCCTGAATTTCATTTGCCCGGAGCAATGCTCGATGTCGTAGGCGCGGATTTGCGCATCCGGGGAAATCCCGTAGGTCGTGACCGTCTTGGTGATGCTGCGGCTGATTTCCATCACGTTGGAATCGTCCGCGCAAAGCACCGCAACGCCGTAGAAGGGAAGGTGCCCGAGGAAATCGACGAAGGCCTGCTTCAGCCTCGAAAAGTCGTGCCCGTAGGTTTCCATGTGGTCCGCATCGATATTGGTGACGACTGCGATCACCGGCTGCAGATAGAGGAAGGAGGCATCGGATTCGTCGGCCTCGACGACGATGAATTCGCCGCTGCCGAGCTTGGCGTTCGATCCTGCGCTGTTGAGCTTGCCGCCGATGACGAAAGTCGGGTCCATCCCGCCTTCGGCGAGGACGCTGGAAACCAGGCTGGTGGTGGTGGTTTTGCCGTGCGTTCCGGCAACCGCGATGCCCTTCTTGAGGCGCATCAGTTCGGCGAGCATCATCGCACGGGGCACGACCGGAATCCTGTTTTCTCTTGCCGCGACGACCTCGGGATTGTCCTGTTTCACTGCGGTCGAAACCACCACCGCATCGGCGCCCGAAATATTGGCGCCTGCGTGCCCGATGCTGATTGCAGCGCCGAGCGTTTTGAGCCTCGCCGTTGCGGAATTTTCCTGGATGTCGGAGCCGCTCACTGTAAAACCCAGGTTGAGCAGCACCTCGGCTATTCCGCTCATGCCGGAGCCGCCTATCCCCACGAAATGGATGCGATCGATCTTATGCCGCACGATATCTCCCTTTCATGCCGCAAGCTCCATGCAGATTCCGGCCACTTTTCCGGTCGCGTCGGAAATTGCGAGCCGCCTCGCCTTTTTCGCCATTTCCAGAAGCGTTGCCCTGTCCATTTTCTTCAGGAGTTCGCCAAGCTTTCCGGGATCGAGGTCCTGCTGCCGAATCAGGACCGCGGCGCCGGCATCGCTCAAATAGCGCGCATTGACGCTCTGGTGATCGTCGACGGCATGCGGGTAGGGAACCAGAATGCTGGCGACCCCTGCCGCTGCGATTTCGGCGACCGTGAGCGCTCCGGATCTCGACACCACCAGGTCGCATTCTGCGTAGGCTTTCGCCATGTCGCCCAGAAACGGCACGACTTCCGCCTCCATTTTGAATGCCGAGTAGGCAGCCTTCACGCTTTCCACGTCGCTCTGCCCGGTCTGGTGCAGCACGAGGGGTTTTTCTTCCAGCATGCCCAGCGCTTGCGGAATCGCCTCGTTGAGGGCTCTCGCCCCCCGGCTTCCGCCGACGACAAAAAGCCTGATCGGTCCGGTTCTGGAGGCGAAGCGGATTTCAGGCGCAGGCAGGCTCGATATGTCTTCCCTGACCGGATTGCCGACATGGATCGCCTTCCTGCCCAGAACCCCGGGGAAGGCGACCAGGGTTCTCGCTGCGATTTTCGAGAGCATCCTGTTGGAAAGCCCGGCCACCGCATTCTGCTCGTGGATGACGAGCGGTTTCCCGAGACCTGCAGCAGCCAATCCTCCGGGGAAGGAGGCGAATCCGCCCATTCCGAGAACGACATCGGGCCTGCGCCTGAGCAGCACGGATACGCTCTGCAGGCAGGCGATGAAAAGATTCAGGGGCAGCGCCAGCCAGCGCAGGATGCCGGTTTTCCTCACCCCTGAAATGGCGATATATTCGATTTCATAGCCCCTTTCCGGAACGAGCTTCGCTTCCATGCCGTTTCTCGTGCCGAGCCAGACGACTTCGCATCCGGCGCGCTTCAATGCGTCCGCCACCGCGAGGGCCGGAAAAATGTGCCCGCCTGTACCACCTGCCATGATTAAAATCGTCCTAGGCATGATTCACCTCCGGACCGGGCGCATTTTCGGCGCAGACTAATGCGGGCGTTATGTCGGAGCCAAAAATGTGCCCGCCCGTACCGCCCGCCATGATCAGGACGGTGCGCTTCAAAACACTTTCCCCTTCATCAGCAGCCTGTTTTCGAAATCTATCCTGAAGAGCATGGCAAGCGCGATGCAGTTCGAGACGATGCCGCTTCCGCCGAAACTCAAAAGCGGAAGGGTCAGTCCCTTGGTCGGCAGCACGCCCATGTTCACCCCGAGATTGATGATGGTCTGGACGCCCAGCCAGATGCCGATGCCCTGCGCGACGAGGGCGGGAAAATAGCGTTCCAGGGATGCGGCAGTCCGCCCTATCGAGAATGCGCGGATCACGAGCCAGGCGAACAGGCCGATCACTGCGGCAATTCCGGCAAATCCGAGCTCCTCTCCGATCACCGCGAGCAGAAAATCGGTATGCGCTTCTGGAAGATAAAACAGCTTCTCGACGCTGCCGCCGAGACCCACGCCGAACCATTCCCCGCGCCCTATCGCGATCAATGCATGGCTCAACTGGTAGCCCTTGCCGAAGGGATCCGACCAGGGGTCCATGAATCCGACGACGCGTTTCATCCGGTAAGGGGACGTCCAGATCAGGAGGACGAAGCCGATCAGGAGCATCCCGATCAGCCCGACGAAAAGCTTCCAGTTCATCCCGCCCAGGAAAAGGGCGGACATCGCGATCGCGGTGATGACGGCGAATGCGCCGAAGTCCGGTTCCTGCAGAAGCAGGAACCCGGATACGAACATGACGAGGAACATGGGCAGGAAGCCCTTTTTCAGATCCTGCATGTAGGCCGCCTTGCGCACCGTGTAATCGGCTGCGTAAATCACCACGCAAAGCTTCATGAATTCGGAAGGCTGCAGGTTGATCACGAAAAGTGAAAGCCAGCGGCGGCTGCCGTTCACTTCGCGCCCGATTCCGGGAATCAGCACGAGGACGAGGAGGACCGCCGCCACCGCGAACAGATAGAGCGCCATCTTCTGCCATGTCCTCATCGGCACCTGGAAAGCGATTGCGCCCATGAAAAAGCCCATTACCAGGAATACGGCCTGCCTGACGAGGAAGTAGGCGGGATGCCCGCCGGATGCATGGCGCCCCGCATCCGCAATGGCGATCGATGCGGAATAGACCATGACCAGCCCGATGCCGAAAAGGAACAGCACGATCCAGAACAATGTCCTGTCGAAATCGGCCTCCATGTTCACGGGCGCGTACATGCCCCTCCTTCCAGTTTCCTGAATGCGGCAGCAAATGCTTCTGCCCTGTGGACATAATTCCTGAACATGTCGA
Source organism: Pseudomonadota bacterium (assembly GCA_021802655.1). Taxonomy (GTDB): domain Bacteria; phylum Pseudomonadota; class Gammaproteobacteria; order Burkholderiales; family JABEVD01; genus JABEVD01. Next base: position 950 of record JAJZRP010000060.1, on the reverse strand, counting down.
AGCTTGCGCAGGCGGGGGAGAGCAGCACCGCATCTCCCCTTTTCGCAGCCTTGAAAGCCGCGTCAACCGCCTCGATCATGCTGGATGCACGCAGAACGGGAACGGATGCGCCCTGTACGGCGCGCTCGATGAGCGGCGCATCGCGCCCGATCAGCACGACCGCCCTGGCATGGTTTTCAATCGGGACCCTGAGCGGCGAAAAATCCTGCCCTTTTCCTTCCCCGCCCAGTATCAATACGGACTTTCCGCCCATGCCGGTGAGGGCTGCAACCGTCGCGCCCACATTCGTCCCCTTGGAATCGTCAAAAAAGGCGACACCGCCAATCTCCCCGATTTTCTCGACCCGGTGCGGCAGTCCCCTGAATTCGGCAAGCGCCCGAACCAGCTTTTCTTCCGGAAGATCCGAGCAAAGGGCGAGCGCGGCAAGCGCATTCTCCGCATTGTGCAGGCCGGCCACCTTGAGATCGGAAGTCTTCAACAGCCGCTTCCCCCCCCTTGCCAGCCAGATATTTTGCCCTTCCGAAACCAATCCGTATTCGCTCTCGTCTTTCGGAACGGAAAGTCCGAAAGTGAGGATTTTCCTGCCGGGGAGACGCATCGCCATGACTTTGGGATCTTCGCGGTTGAGCACCTGGATGCCGTTTCCTGCGAAGATCGCGGATTTCGCCAGGGCATAGTCCTTCATCGAGGCATAGCGATCGAGATGGTCCTCGCTCAAATTGAGCACTGTCGCCGACCCCGGCTCGAGGCTTTTCACCGTTTCGAGCTGGAAGCTGGACAGCTCAAGCACATACACTGCCGGATTCTGCTCCAGCGTATCCAGAACCGGCAGCCCTATGTTGCCTGCCACGACGGCATCCAGGCCCGCCTTGCGGCACATCTCCCCGACCATGGAAGTGACGGTGCTCTTTCCGTTCGACCCGGTGATCGCAATCACGCGGGGGACGGGA
>JAJZRP010000059.1 GCA_021802655.1 Pseudomonadota bacterium | reverse complement strand
CGGGATAGCCGCAGTTCCAGGGCATCGTTCGCCTCACCCTGCCGTGATAGAAATGCCTGACCGAAAGGAAAACAGCAGCTGTCGCGCAAAGCGTCACGACCAGGAAAATGAGGGGACTGTAGCTCGCTCGCGCGGGCGATATCGGGGACAGGAAAAGCCAGTCCGCCCTGTTCGCGGCAAGGCTGGAACCGACGAGAAGCATCGAGGCCCCGGAAAGATGATTGATCACGAAAAAGGGAACGAGGCCGAGCAGGATGCAGCCCCCGGCAAACCATGACAGCCCCGCCCTCTCCCATTTCCCGGCGCCTTGCGCTTCGCGCAGCTTCTCTTCCCTCGGCTGCCCGAGGAAAACGATGCCGTAGAATTTGACCATCACATAGCCCGCTGCGGCGCCTGTCAGAACCAGGGCTGCAGCAGCGACGGGAATCAGCATGTTGAGGTAGGGATGCGGCAATCCCGGAGTGAAGAGGAAGGCCTGGAGCAGCAGCCATTCCGAGACGAATCCGTTCAGGGGCGGCAGCCCCGCGATGGCGAGCGCGCCCACCAGAGCGCTCCAGGCGACCCAGGGCATGGTGCGGATCAAGCCGCCCAGCTTGCCGAGATTCCTCTGTCCGGTCGCATGCAGCACCGAGCCCGTGCAAAGAAAGAGCAGGCTCTTGAAAAAGGCATGGTTCAGACAATGGTAGAGCGTCGCGACGAGGGCGAGCGCCGCGAGCGAATTCATGGCATAGGCCTTGAAAATGACCGCAAGCCCCATGCCGACGAAAATGATCCCGATGTTCTCGACGGAAGAATAGGCGAGGAGCCGCTTCATGTCGCTCTGCACCGCGCTGAAAATCGCCCCGAAAAGGGCGGTGACCAGCCCGATGCCGAGGATCAATGCGCCCCACCACCACAGCTGCATGTGCAAAAGATCGAACACCGCGCGCAGCAGGCCGTAAATCGCGGTCTTCAGCATCACTCCGCTCATCAGGGCGGAAACCGGGGAAGGCGCGGCGGGATGGGCTTCCGGCAGCCAGACATGGAGCGGCAGCATGCCGGCCTTGGCGCCGAATCCGAAAAGCGCCAGAAGGAAGGCGAATGTCGCCCGAAGGTCGGTGAGATGGACCTTGCGCATCGCATCGAAGCTGTAGTCTCCGCCCATGGAGCCGAAATAGAGCAGGATGCCGATCGCCCCGACATGCGCCATGAGAAGATAAAGAAATCCCGCGCGCCTGATTTCAGGAATCCTGTGGTCCGTGGTCACCAGGAAATAGGAGGAAAGAGCCATGGCTTCCCAGGAAATCATGAACAGGAAGGCGTCGTCCGCGAGCAGCACGAAGGCCATGGCGGCGAGAAAGACGTGGTACTGCAGGCACAGGGGGCCGATATGTTTTTCGTCGTTCTTGAAATAGCCCGCCGCATAAATCGAGACGCCGAAGGCGGCGCAGCCCAGGATGAAAAGAAAGAAGGCTGAAAGGGAATCCAGCCTCAGATGAAAGGGAAGATCGGGAAGCCCGAGAAGGGATATGGCGGTCTCCACGCCCCCGGAAAGGAATGCGGAAACTGCGACGAGCAGGCCTGTCAGGGCTCCCAGGGGGAAAATCGCCTGCCTCACGAAGCCGGGGTTTTTTCTTGCTGCCAGGCCGACCAGTCCCAGCGCGATCCAGAAAAGCGCAGCGGAGACAATCAGGCCGATCGGCAGCAGCTTCATTTCAGGTGTCTGACCTCCCTCATTTCACCTTCATCCCGGGCGCGGCGCCCTCGTCGGGGCTCAGGAGGAACAGCCCGTTTCCGTCCCCTGCCGCGAGCACCATGCCTTCCGACAGGCCGAATTTCATCTTTCTCGGCGCGAGATTCGCCACCATCACGGTATGCCTCCCCACCAGTTTTTCGGGCGCGTAGGCCGACTTGATCCCGGCGAACACGGTGCGCTTGCCGGAACCGATGTCGAGGGTGAGCTTCAAGAGCTTCTCCGCCCCTTCCACATGCTCCGCATGCACGATTTTCGCGATCCTGAGATCGATCTTCGAAAAATCCTCTATCGAAATGGTATCGAGTATCGGCTGGTGATGCACCTGGGTCTCGGCATGCCGTGCGGGCGAATGCGATTCCGGCGCGGGCTTCAGGCTCTCCCTGTTGGCCTCGACCATGGCCTCTATCAATTTTGGATCGAGGCGGGTCATGAGGTGCTGGTAGGGTTTGATTGATGCATTGCAAAGCGCATGAGCACTCAGCGCATGACCCCATTCAAACGGTTGCACATTGAGAAAATCTGCGACATTTCTGCTCAAAGATGGCAACAATGGACTCAAATAAACGGTAAGAATCCGAAAAGCCTCGATGCAAATCGAACAAGTTTTTTGAACCGAGAATGGATGCCCTGGGTCCATATATTGCGACATCTTGACTCTATCCCATGGTGCCTGTTCGTTCACATAAGCGTTCGCCCGATCAGCCAATCGCATTATTTCCCGCACTACCTGACTATACTCCCTTGATTCATACCATTGCTGCAAAAACACATGCGAAACACGCAATTCCGTCAACAAATTGTCTCCAGCTACAGGCTGGCTCAAATCGGCAGAAAGTTGGCCATTGAAATATTTGGTGATGAAAGGCGCTGAGCGGCTGGCAATATTGATGTATTTTCCGATCAGGTCGGAATTCACCTTGGCGACGAAATCTTCCAGGTTGAGGTCGATGTCCTCCATCGAGCCGTTGAGCTTCGCGGCGTAATAGTAGCGCAGGTATTCGGTGTTCTTGACGTGGTCCACGTAGCTTCTCGCGGTGATGAAGGTGCCGCGGGATTTGGACATCTTCTCCCCGTTCACGGTCAAAAAGCCGTGGGCGAAAAGTTTTGTGGGGGTCCGCAAATCCGCATGCTCCAGCATCGCGGGCCAGAAGAGCGCGTGAAAATACAGGATGTCCTTGCCGATGAAGTGATACAGCTCGGCTGTCGAATCCTTTTTCCAGTATTCGTCGAAATCGATGCCGCGCTCATTGCACAGCTTCTTGAAGCTGCCCATGTAGCCCACCGGGGCGTCCAGCCAGACGTAGAAATATTTTCCCGGCGCATCCGGAATCTCGAAGCCGAAATAGGGGGCATCCCTTGAGATGTCCCAGTCGGAGAGCTCTCCTTTGAGCCACTCCTGCATCTTGTTGGAGGCTTCGGGCTGCAGCGTGCCCTTGGTCGTCCACTCCTTCAGGAACTGCTGGCACCTCTCATCCGACAGCCTGAAAAAATAATGCTCCGAATTGCGCAATTCAGGTTTCGCCCCAGAGACCGCGGAATAGGGATTCCTGAGCTCCGACGGCGTGTAGGCCGCGCCGCAGACTTCGCAATTGTCGCCGTACTGGTCTTTTGCCCCGCATTTCGGGCACTCCCCCTTGATGAAGCGGTCGGGGAGGAACATTTCTTTCACGGGATCGTAATACTGCTCGATGGTCCTCGACTCGATCAGGTTTGCGGCTTTCAGTTTGCCGTAGATGGAACAGGCGAATTCCCGGGTTTCCCCGGAATTGGTCGACCCGTAATGGTCGAAATTCACGTGAAAGGCGGAAAAATCGTCGAAATGCTCCTGCCATACCCGTGCGATCAATTCTTCCGGGGGAATGCCCTCCTTCTCCGCGCGAAGCATGATGGGCGTGCCGTGGGTGTCGTCCGCGCAGACATAGAGGCATTCGTGCCCCTGCATTTTCTGGAAGCGCACCCAGATGTCGGTCTGGATGTATTCGACGAGATGGCCGAGGTGGATGCTGCCGTTGGCATAAGGCAGGGCTGAAGTGACGAGAAGCTTTCTTTTCATGATCTGGCGATAATCCTTGGTTTCCCGTCATTCTAACGCTTGGCGCGTCGCAATGCATCAAAACCCCTCGATTGTCATGGTATGCACCATGAAAAATATTGTTTAAACTAGATCGATTACAGGGTCCAGAAGGAATAGAAATGACAGTTTCAGAAGAAGTGGTGAAGGCAGCGCTGAAGGAGGTCGTCGACCCCAACACGCACAAGGATTTCGTATCGAGCAAATCAGCCAAGAACATCAAAATCGAGGGAAGCGACATCTCCCTAGACATCCTGCTCGACTATCCGGCGAAGAGTGTTCTGGGGGAAATCGAGAATCTGGTATCCCAAAAGCTCGGAGCCATTCCTGGAGTGGGCAAGGTTTCAGTCAAGGTTTCGAGCAGGATCGTCGCCCATTCGGTGCAGCGCGGCGTGAAGCTGATACCCGGCATCAAGAACATCATCGCAGTGGCCTCGGGCAAGGGCGGCGTCGGCAAATCGACGACCGCGGTCAATCTCGCTCTGGCGCTCTCCGAAGAAGGCGCGAAGGTCGGCATCCTGGATGCCGACATCTACGGCCCTTCGCAGCCCGCCATGCTCGGCATCCACGGCCAGCCCGAATCGCTGGACGGAAAAAAGATGGAACCCATGACAGGCCACGGCATCCAGGCGATGTCCATCGGCTTCCTGGTTGACGTGGAAGCGCCGATGGTCTGGCGCGGCCCCATGGTCACCCAGGCGCTCGAGCAGCTCCTCAACGACACCAACTGGCACGACCTCGATTACCTCGTCATCGACCTCCCGCCGGGAACCGGAGACGTCCAGCTCACCCTCGCCCAGAAGGTTCCCCTGACCGGAGCCGTCATCGTCACCACCCCCCAGGACATCGCGCTGCTCGACGCGAGGAAGGGTCTCAGGATGTTCGAAAAGGTTGGTGTCCCGATCCTCGGCATCGTCGAGAACATGAGCACGCATATCTGCTCGAACTGCGGGCACGAAGAACCCATCTTCGGCGCAGGCGGCGGAGAAAAGATGTGCAGGGACTACGAAGTCGAATTTCTCGGAGCGCTGCCGCTCGACATCCATATCCGCGAGCAGGCCGACTCGGGCAACCCGACCGTGGTCGCCGACAGGGAAGGCAAGATCAGCGCCATCTACAAGACCATAGCAAGGCGCGTCGCCTACAAGGTCTCGGATCTCGCGCAGGACCATTCCGCGGCATTCCCGAAAATCGTCATCCAGAACACCTAAATCATGAGCATAAAATCGGACAAATGGATCCGCCGCATGGCGGAAGAGCACGGCATGATCGAGCCTTTCGTGCCGAACCAGATCAAGGAATCGGAAGGCAAAAGGATCGTCTCCTACGGCACGTCGAGCTACGGCTACGACATCCGCTGCTCCGACGAATTCAAGCTCTTCACCAACCTCAACACGACGATCGTCGACCCCAAGAACTTCGACCCCAATTCCTTCGTCGACTTCAAGGGGGATGTGTGCATCATCCCGCCCAATTCCTTCGCGCTGGCAAGGACCGTGGAATACTTCAGGATACCGAGGAATGTGCTCACCATTTGCCTCGGAAAATCCACCTATGCCCGCTGCGGCATCATCGTCAACGTGACGCCTTTCGAGCCTGAATGGGAAGGCTACGTGACGCTCGAATTCTCCAACACCACTCCCCTCCCCGCCAAAATCTATGCGAACGAGGGCGTGGCCCAGGTGATCTTCTTCGAATCCGACGAGGTCTGCGAAACCTCCTACCGCGACCGCGGCGGTAAATACCAGGGACAGCACGGCGTCACCTTGCCGAAAATATAAATGCAACAAACGTTGTTTATTTGCAACATGCTGCGTTGATTTTCACGGAATCGATCCTATACTCGAAGCAGCTTCAACGCATCTTGCGAAAAGCTTCACAGTGAAAGGATCCATCATGAAACTCAAATCAATCATTTCGACGGGCGTCGTCGCAGGCGCCGCCCTTTTTGCCGCATCGGCTTTTGCGGAAGGATGGTATGTCGGCGCAGACGCGGGCCGATCCAGCACGGGAACGGTTTATCCCGGATTGAACATGACGAAGTCCACGGATACCGTTGGCGGCGTATTCCTCGGATACCAGTTCAACCAGAACTGGGGCGTCGAAGGATTCTACAGCGGCGCGGGGAAATTTTCTGCCGTGGGCGGCGCAACCACCGTTACCGGAAAAACCGACTTATACGGCCTGGACCTGACCGGCACCCTGCCCCTGGCAGACGCATTCAGCCTGTACGGCCGGTTGGGCTACGCCAATGCCAAGACCAGCGCATCCTCAAGCCCGGCCGGCTACTCCGGTTCGAATCGCAGCGCTGCGACATACGGTCTGGGTGGGGAATATGACCTCACTCCTCAGGTCGGCATGCGCCTCGGCTGGGATCGCTATGGCGCAGCCGTTTCCAATGTCGGGGTCACGAACAACTTCAACATCAATGTCTGGTCCGTTGGCATTCTCTACAAATTTTAGACTTATCAATAAGTTGAGAACCCGCATCACAAGATGCGGGTTTTTTTGTATGCAAAAGCATTTTTTAAGATTTTTGGGCGTATAATCGCGCATTTTCAATTTCCCTGCAGGGGGTCATCATGACAAGCAAGAGTCACCCTTTCGAGAGCCGCGACACGATCAATCTGCATATCCCGGTAACGTAGCGTTTTTTGGAGAAAACCATGCCCGCCACCGTCCTCAAAAAAGAACCGTATTTCAATAGCCAGTCCGAAGTCAGCCTCGATTTCGAAAAAGTCAAGAAGCAGCTCGAAAAAGGCTACGACAAGCCTTTCCTGATCCTCGATTCCGAAATCGTCAGGATCAAGGCCAGACGCTTCAAGCAGGCCATGCCCCGCGTCGCCCCCCATTTCGCCGTGAAATCCAATCCCGACCCCAGGGTATTGAAGCTCCTGATCGAGGAAGGCGTGGGATTCGAAATCGCATCGATCGCCGAACTCGACCTGCTGCTTGGCCTCGGCGTGCAGGCACAGGAAATCTATTACAGCAACCCGGTTAAATCCAGGCGCTACCTCGAATATGCTGCAGAAAAAGGCGTCGAGTGGTATGTCCTCGACAGCCTGGAGGAGTTGCGCAAGATTTTCAGCGTCAAGAAAGACGCGAAGCTGTACCTCAGGATAGACACGTCCAACATCGGCAGCGACTGGCCTTTGGGTGGAAAATTCGGGGCCTACGCTCCCGAAGTCGACGAGATCATCCTTGAGGCCGCGAAACTCGGAGCCGACCTTGCCGGCGTGACCTTCCATGTCGGATCTCAGTGCCGCAACCCGGAGAACTGGCGCATCGGCATCAGGCGCGCAAAGGAAGTATTCGAAGCCATGAGGACAGCGGGCCTCAATCCGCGCCTTTTGAATCTCGGCGGTGGCTACCCCGTACAGCATGTGAAACCCATACCATCGATCGAGGTCATCGGCGATATCGTCAACGAATCGATAGCCGACCTGCCGCAGGAGATGCGCATCATGGCAGAACCCGGGAGATACCTCGTGTCCGATGCAGGCTATTTCGTCTGCCGCGTGATCGGCACCGCAACCCGCGCCGACAGGCGCTGGGCCTACTGGGACGCAGGCATGTTCGGCGGCATCATCGAGACGACCGAAGGATTGCGCTATCAGATCGAAACCGACAGGCGCGGCAAGCTGATTCCCTGGTCGGTAGCGGGCCCCACTTGCGACTCCGTAGACATCATCATGAAGGAAGAAATGCTGCCCGAGGACCTGCAGGAAGGGGATTTCATCTATATCCGGAACGCGGGCGCCTATACCACGGCCTATGCCAGCAATTTCAACGGATTCCCGCTTCCCGACGTGATCGTGATCTGAAAAACTCAGATTCTGTCGTAAACCACGAAATGGAATGCCATCCCGCTCTCCAAAGCATGCTTCTCGCGCGAAATCTCGCGCCATTTCCCGGAATCGATTTCCGGGAAATGGGCATCCCCATAGAAATCACCCTGAATTTCGGTGAGATAGATCCTGTTCGCAAGCCCGATGGCCTGCCGGTAAAGTTCCCCGCCGCCGATGAAGAATATCTCGTCGCTATCACCGCACAGGGCGATCGCCTCCGGAATCGAAGAGGCCGCTTTCACGCCCGGGAAATCGAAACCCGAGCTCCTCGTGATGACGATCGAGGTTCTTCCGGGCAGGGGCTTACCTATCGATTCGAAGGTCTTTCTTCCCATCAGGATGGGATGCCCCATGGTCAGTTGCCTGAAATGTTTCAAGTCTTCGGGCAAATGCCAGGGCAGCGTATTATTGCATCCTATGACACGATTTTTTGCCATTGCGGCGATGATGGAGATTCGCATAGCGCTCGGGGTGGATTAGAATAGACATATTTTAAACTTCCTGACACATTCGTTGTCATTAAGTTTCGAACTGAGGATAGCACGGAGAATTTGATGTCTTTTATGAGAACGCTGGGTTGCCTTGCCTTGTTGCTCGCCATGACCGGATGCACTCCGGGAAAGCAGACCGCTCCCGGCCAGGCGCCGCAAGGCGTGCAAAGCGCGCCCGCGCCGCTGGTGACGTTGCCCGATTTCTCTTCGCTCGTCGCCAGGGAAGGGCCTGCAGTCGTCAACATCAGTTCCACCAAAATCGTACACGATTCGGACACGGATCAATCCTCACAGGACTCGCAGGACAACGACCCTTTCTACGATTTCTTCCACCGCTTCATGCCGAATTCGCCCCAGGCGCCGCATGATTATGCATCGAAATCGCTGGGCTCCGGCTTCATCATCAGCCACGACGGCTACATTCTGACGAATGCCCATGTGATCGACGACAGCGACGAAGTCACCGTCAAGCTCACCGACAAGCGCGAATTCAGGGCAAAAGTGATCGGCTCGGACAAGCGCGCCGACATCGCCCTGATCAAAATCAGGGCGAAAAACCTGCCCATCGTTCCGATCGGCGACCCTTCGACGCTGAAAGTGGGCGAATGGGTGCTCGCCATAGGCTCCCCCTTCGGTTTCGACAACAGCGTCACCTCCGGAATCGTCAGCGCCAAGGGAAGAAGTTTGCCGGACGAAAATTACGTCCCCTTCATCCAGACCGATGTTCCCATCAATCCCGGAAATTCGGGTGGCCCGCTTTTCAACATGAAAGGCGAAGTGGTCGGAATCAATTCGCAGATCTACAGCCGCACCGGGGGCTACATGGGGCTTTCCTTCGCCATCCCGATTGATGTCGCCATGAATATCAGCAACCAGCTGCGCGAGAACGGCAAGGTCAGCCGCGGCAAGATTGGCGTGGAAATCCAGGAATTGAACCAGGATCTCGCCAAATCCTTCGGCATGAAGGATGCGAACGGCGCACTCGTCGCCTCCGTCGAAAAGGGCGGCCCTGCGGACCAGGCTGGAATCCGCCCCGGAGATGTCATCATCGGGTTCAACGGCAAGGCAGTCGAGAGTTCGACCGAGCTGCCTGCGCTGGTCGGGGCGACGAAGCCCGGGACGAAGGCATCCGTCAAGATCTGGCGAGACGGCTCCGAACAGGATATCAGCATGACGGTGGGAGAACTCTCGTCGAGCGTCTCCCCCGCCGTTGAGTCGCCGCAGAGGCTTTCCATCGACAGGATCGGGCTCGGGCTGAAGAATCTCGGCGCAGACCAGAAGAGTGCAGCGGGGGTCGACCATGGCATCCTGATTGTCAAGGTGCGCGGTGCATTCATGCAGTCTCAGCTCGCCGAAGGCGACATCATCCTGGCGATGAACCACACCGACATCACCAGCGTCGACCAGTTCAACGACCTGCTTTCCAGGATTCCGAGGGGACAGACCGTCGCGCTTCTGATCAGGCGCGGCAGCAGTTCGATCTACATCCCGATCAAGGTGGACTAGGG
>JAJZRP010000011.1 GCA_021802655.1 Pseudomonadota bacterium | reverse complement strand
AAGTGAAAATTCCCTACGTTCCGGAAGAAGGCGAGGAATACATGAACCCGAAGCAGCTCATGCATTTCCGGAAAATTCTCGAAGGCATGAAAGTCGAGCTCGGCCAGGATATCGACAGAACCGTCCACACCATGCAGGATGAGGCTACCGTATTTGCGGACCCCAATGACCGTGCAAGCCAGGAATCGGACATGGCCTTGGAGCTGAGGAGCCGCGACCGCGAACGCAAGCTGATTAAAAAGATCGACGAAATCATCGCCAAGATCGATTCCGGAGAATACGGCTATTGTGAAAGCTGCGGCGTCGAAATCGGCCTCGGTCGTCTCGAAGTCAGACCGACTGCAACCCTCTGCATCGACTGCAAAACCCTCGACGAAATCCGAGAAAAACAGATCGCAAAATAATCCCACGCCGGCAAAGCCATATGGCTTTGCCGCCCCCGATCATGCAAGAAGAACAGAGCAAGACCAGCCGCAAGAAAGAAATGCAGGCTCTCCAGGTCACCGGCGAACTGCTCGTGGAACTTTCCCCACAACGCCTTCAGGAACTCGGCTTGCCGGAAAGCCTGCTGGATGCGGTCAGGGAAGCCAAACGCCTCACCCAGTTCGGCGCGATCAGGCGCCAGATGCAGTACATCGGCAAGCTGATGCGCGAAATCGAAGTGGACGAAATCAGGGCAAAGCTCGCCCTTTGGGATGCACAATCGAAAGAAAATGCAACCGAGCTTCATCTGGTGGAGCGGTGGAGAACCCGGCTCCTCGACGAAGCCAATGCCTTCGAGGAATTCGCGAGAACCTACCCTCATGCGGACATGACCCATATCAGGAATCTCGTGCGCAGCATCCAGAAGGACAGGCTGGCAGAAAAGCCTCCCAAGCAGTTCCGTGCCTTCTTCAGGGAACTGCGGGATGTCATCAGAAGCGGAACAGCTTAACCAGAGCCATTTTCGTGTAAAATCGAACCATGCTGAATGACCGCGCCCAAGTCCTGCTCAAGACCCTGATCGAAAGATACATCGAGGAAGGCCAGCCTGTAGGCTCGCGCGCGCTTTCGCACTATTCCGGGCTCGAACTGAGTTCGGCATCCATACGCAACGTGATGGCCGACCTCGAAGCGCTCGGATTCGTCGAAAGCCCCCACACCTCCGCAGGAAGAGTTCCAACCGCGAAGGGTTACCGTTTCTTCGTCGACAGCCTGCTCGTGGTCAAGCCCCTGGAGCAGATGGAAATCGAACAGCTCGGCGAAAACCTGCTTCCCGACAATCCTTCTCGCCTCATCAGCTCCGCATCCCATCTATTATCCGAGTTGACCCGTTTCGCGGGCGTGGTGATTGCGCCGAAACGGGAAGCACTGGCCTTCCGCCAGATCGAATTTCTGAAGCTCTCCGAAAAACGCATCCTCCTGATCATCATCACCTCGAATGGCGATGTTCAAAACAGGGTCATTTTCACCGAAAAAACCTATACGCCATCGGAATTGACCGAAACTTCGAACTACCTGAACCGGAATTATGCCGGACTCACGCTGAATGAAATCCACAGACGGGTAAAAGAAGAGCTCCACCAGCTCCAGCACAACGTCAGCGAACTGATGTCTGCGGCAATAGAGACTTCCACGCGGGCAGATCTGGAGGAAGAATGCATCATTTCCGGCGAGCATAACCTGCTCCAGGTTCAGGATCTTTCTTCAGACCTATCGAGCCTGAAGGGGCTCTTCGATCTTTTCGAAAAGAAAACAGCCCTGCTGCAGCTTCTTGATGCGAGCCGAAACGCCCAGGGCGTGCAAATCTTCATCGGGGCAGAGTCCGGCGTTGGACAACTCGATGAATGCAGCATCGTTACCGCCCCTTATGGCGCCGAAGGCCGCATCGTCGGCACGCTGGCAGTCGTCGGCCCCAAACGCATGGCTTACGAACGCATCATCCCCATCGTCGACATCACGGCCAAACTTCTGAGCGGCGCACTTTCCCAACACTGATGTCAAAAACAGAACCCGCTTATCGGCACGGCCAAACCAAAAAGACCGGCATACTGATCGTCAATCTCGGCACGCCCGATGCCCCCACGAAGGCGGCATTGAAACCCTATCTCCGGGAATTCCTTTCCGACCCCAGGGTGGTCGAGATTCCAAAACCGCTATGGTGGCTGATCCTGAACAGCATCATCCTCAATACCCGCTCAGCCCAATCGGCAAAAAAATATGCGTCGATCTGGACAAACGAAGGATCGCCGCTGAAATTCCACACGGAAAAACAGGCGAATCTGTTGAGAGCGTATCTCGCACAAAAAACAGACGCACCACTCCTGGTCGAATACGCGATGCGCTACGGGAACCCTTCCATAAAGAGCGTCCTGAATGGCATGAAGGGAAAAGGGTGCGACGGAATACTCGTCATCCCGCTCTACCCCCAGTATGCGGCAAGCTCTTCGGGCACGGTATTCGATTCCGTTTTCGAGGCCCTAAAATCCATGCGGAACCCGCCCGAATTGCGCATCATCAAGCATTTTCACGACCATCCGGGCTACATCGAAGCGCTCGCTAGCAACATCTCCACCTTCTGGAATCAACACGGCAAACCCGAAAAACTGGTGATGAGCTTTCACGGCGTCCCTAAGCGCACGCTCGACCTGGGAGACCCCTATCATTGCGAATGCCTGAAAACCGGGAGGCTGCTCGGGGAAGCCCTGGGTCTTCTCGAAGATCAATATATCATCACTTTCCAGTCCCGTTTCGGACGCGCCGAGTGGCTCAAACCCTATACCTTGGAAGTTATTGAGAAAACGGGAAAACAGCGGCTCTCGAGAGTGGATGTCGTCTGCCCCGGGTTTGTCAGCGACTGCCTGGAAACACTGGAAGAAATCGCCATGGAAGTAAAGCAGGCTTTCCTCAATGCAGGGGGCGGGGAATTCAACTACATTCCAGCGCTCAACGAGAGCGATAAATGGATGCACGCGCTTTCCAACATCGCACTGGAAAACCTCCAGGGCTGGATGACAGTACCAGACCAGGCCGAAGCAGAAAAAAGCAGGCAACTTGCTTTGAAAAAGGGCGCGAAGAACTGACCCTTGAAATTCGCATCGGCAGCGCCATATAAGAATGAGAACCTCGGAGGACAACAAGATGCAAGACGAACAGAATACCAATGAAACCCAGACCGAATCGATCCCCAGCACGGAAGAACTCCTGAAGCAGGCAGAACTCGCTGCACAGGAACATCACGATGCCTGGCTGCGCGCAAGGGCCGAGACCGACAACATCCGGAAACGTGCCCAGATCGACATCGCGAACGCGCACAAATACGCCATCGAAAATTTCACGACAGAACTTCTCGCAGTCAAGGACAGTTTGGAGACGGCGCTTGCCGTCGAGAATGCCTCGATCGAAAATCTGCGGGACGGCGTGGAACTGACGCTGAAGCAACTGAGTTCGGTTTTCTCGAAATTCCACATCGACGAAATCAATCCTATCGGGGATAAATTCGATCCCCATCAGCACCAGGCAATCAGCGCCATTGAATCGAAAGAGGCGCCCAACACGGTCATTCAGGTACTGCAAAAAGGCTACCAGCTCAACGACAGGGTAATCCGCCCCGCTCTTGTCATTGTTTCCAGGAGTGCTTGAAATTTCGACACGCGTCCGCATATACGGAACAACTCTCTAATTTGCTAAAGGAACCACCATGGGAAAAATCATCGGAATCGACCTGGGCACCACCAACTCCTGTGTTGCGATCATGGAAAACGGCAAGCCTAAGGTCATCGAAAATGCCGAAGGCGCAAGAACAACGCCTTCCATCATCGCCTATACGGATGAAGGGGAAGTCCTTGTTGGCGCCCCTGCGAAAAGGCAGGCTGTGACCAATCCGCACAACACCCTTTTCGCAGTGAAAAGGCTCATCGGTCGCCGTTTCGCTGAAGATGCCGTGCAGAAGGATGTCAAGCTGATGCCGTACAAGATCATCAAGGCCGACAACGGGGACGCCTGGGTCGACGTGCGCGGCAGAAAGATTGCACCGCCCGAGGTTTCCGCCCAGGTGCTGATGAAAATGAAAAAAACCGCCGAGGATTATCTCGGAGAGCCGGTGACTGAAGCCGTGATCACCGTACCCGCCTATTTCAACGATTCCCAGCGTCAGGCGACCAAGGATGCAGGCCGCATCGCCGGACTCGAGGTCAAGCGCATCATCAACGAGCCGACCGCTGCAGCGCTCGCTTTCGGCATGGACAAGAAGGAAGGCGACAGGAAAATTGCGGTGTACGATCTGGGCGGAGGCACCTTCGACATCTCAATCATCGAAATCGCCGAAATCGACGGCGAACACCAGTTCGAAGTGCTCTCGACCAACGGCGACACTTTTCTGGGCGGCGAAGACTTTGACCAGAGACTGGTCGACTATCTGGCTGACGAATTCAAAAAGGAGCAGGGTATCGATCTCAAGAACGACAAGCTCGCCCTGCAGCGCCTGAAGGAGGCTGCGGAGAAAGCGAAGATCGAACTTTCCTCGTCCCAGCAGACCGAGATCAACCTGCCCTACATCACTGCAGATGCGACGGGACCCAAGCACCTCGCCATCAAGATCACCCGCGCGAAATTCGAAAGCCTGGTGGACGACCTCATCGAGCGCACTGTCGAACCCTGCAAGATCGCAATCAAGGATGCGGGCGTCAGCATTTCCGACATCGAGGACGTCATCCTGGTCGGCGGGCAAACCCGCATGCCGAAGGTTCAGGAGAAGGTGCGCGCCTTTTTCGGCAAGGAGCCTCGCAAGGACGTCAATCCTGACGAGGCAGTCGCAGTCGGTGCCGCGATCCAGGGTGGCGTGCTCCAGGGTGAAGTGAAAGACGTGCTGCTCCTCGACGTCACTCCGCTCTCGCTCGGCATCGAAACTCTGGGCGGCGTGATGACCAAGTTGATCCAGAAAAACACCACGATACCGACCAAGGCGACTCAGGTATTCTCGACTGCGGAAGACAACCAGACAGCCGTGACGATCCACGTGCTTCAGGGCGAGCGCGAGATCGCCTCCGGCAACAAGAGCCTCGGCCAGTTCAATCTGACCGACATTCCGCCTTCGCAGCGCGGCATGCCCCAGATCGAGGTCACTTTCGACATCGATGCGAACGGTATCCTGCATGTCTCGGCAAAAGACAAGGCCACCGGCAAGGAAAACAAGATCAAGATCCAGGCAAGCTCCGGCCTGAGCGATGACGAGATCGACCGCATGGTCAAGGATGCCGAAGCGCATGCCGCTGAGGACCGCCAGGCGCTCGAACTTGTCGAAGCCAGGAACCAGTGCGACGCCGTGATCCATTCCGTCAGGAAACTGCTCGAAGAGCATGGCTCGAAGATTTCCGGTGATGAAAAGTCCAAAATCGAACAGGCGATCCGGGCCGCAGAAGAAGCCGTCAAGGGCAATGACAAGGATGCGATTCACGCCAGGATGGAAGAGCTCAGCAAGGCTTCCCAGAAGCTGGGAGAGGCGATGCAGCAGGCCCAGCAGCAGGGTGGTGCGGAATCGACTGGTGCTGCGGATGCCGATGTCGTCGATGCCGAGTTCGAGGAAATCCACGACAAAAAATAATATTTGAACCGGGGGTTCGGGATGCGCATGTGCATCCCGAACCCCCTCATGTTTTCTGACAATATGAGCAAAAGAGATTATTACGAAGTCCTGGGAGTGGCCAGGGATGCGTCGGACGAAGATATCAAGAAGTCCTACCGCAAACTGGCGATGAGGCACCACCCCGACAGGAATCCTGACAACCCCAAAGCAGAGGAGCTCTTCAAGGAAGCCAAGGAAGCCTACGAAACACTTTCCGATCCCCAGAAAAGAGCAGCCTACGACCAGTATGGTCATGCCGGTTTCGATGCAGGGGCCGGCGGTTTCGGCGGCGGATTCTCCGGTGGCTTCGCCGATGCATTCGGGGACATCTTCGGCGATATCCTCGGCGGCGGCATGCGCGGAAGATCCAATGTCTATCGCGGCGCAGACCTGCAGTACAATCTCGAAATCTCGCTGGAAGAAGCTGCCCGTGGAACCGAAACCAAGCTCAGGATTCCGACTCAGGAATCCTGCGAGACCTGCAAGGGGAGCGGAGCCAAGCCAGGCACTCAACCCGCCACTTGCCAAACCTGCGGCGGGCACGGGCAGGTCAGGATACAACAAGGCTTTTTCTCCATCCAGCAGACCTGCCCCAAATGCCATGGCAGCGGCAAGGTAATCGCCTCCCCTTGCACTGACTGCAGCGGTTCAGGCCGCGTCAAGCGCCACAAAACACTTTCCGTCAAGATTCCGGTCGGGGTCGACGAAGGCGACAGGATACGCCTTTCAGGCGAAGGAGAAGCCGGCGTCAACGGCGGACCTTCCGGCGACCTGTATGTCGTGATCCGCTTGAAACCCCACCCCATTTTTCATCGGGAACACAACGACCTGCACTGCGAAATGCCGATCAGTTTCGGCACTGCGGCCTTGGGCGGCGAAATCGAGGTGCCCACCCTCGACGGCTATGTCAAATTGAAAATTCCGGCTGAAACGCAGTCCGGGAAGGTGATGCGCCTCAGGGGAAAAGGGATCAAGGGCGTTAGAAGCAGCGGTCACGGCGATATATTGTGTCACCTCGTCGTCGAAACCCCGTTGAACCTGACCGATCGTCAAAGGGAACTTTTGACGGAATTCGACGCCATCAGCCAGCAGGACAAATCCAGACACAGCCCGAAGTCAGAATCCTGGATGGACAAGGTAAAGTCTTTCTTTGCACAGTAGCTCAAAAGTCCGATATGCGACGGTCGATTTCGGCTTCGGCCACGAGCCAGTCCGAGGCCGGATCTGCAGGCTGCTGGTTTTTTCGCCTCTCCTCGCCGAGATAATAGGCTTTCTCGGAAATCATCGCATAGCGCTCCTGCGGCGAAATCATTTCCCTTGCAGCACCTGATCTTTCCAACGCAGCTCTCCTCGCACACCCTACAGAAATTGTATAGCACAAGTTCTTCAACTTTTCACTATACGCCGGCGCAGAAGAAAAAATCAGGTTATTTCCATTCTCCTCGGGCAATTTTTTCCGCCCAGAATAATCCGACAACGGTTTTCACGTCGGTGATTTCTCCATACCTCACGAGATCCAGGGCTGAGGCAAGCGGCAGCTCCATATGCTCGATGAACTCTTCCTCGTCGAGGTTCTTTTCGGAGAAGCTCAGATTTTCGGCAAGAAAGTAAATCAGTTTCTCGTCCGAATAGCCGATGCAGGGATGGATGGTCGCGATCTCCCTCCAGTTTTCGGCTCCGTAACCCGTCTCTTCAAGAAGCTCGCGTCTCGCGCATGCCAGCGGCTCTTCTCCAGAATCGATCTTGCCGGCCGGCATTTCGATGAAGGTGCGGCCCAAGGGATAGCGGAATTGGCGCTCCAGCAGCAGGTTCCCGTTGGGCAGGAAGGCGATGACAACCACGGCACCGGGATGAGTGATGTATTCGCGTACGGATTTCTTGCCGTCGGGAAGGCGCACACGATCCCGCTTCACTTTCAGCAGTACGCCATCATAGACGAAGTCCGAATCCAGCGTTTCCTCGAATAGATCGCGGGGCACCTAGAATCCCAGCATGGAACTCTGGATGGATCGGGCGCAAAGCGCCATCAGGGATTGCGGAAGGATGCCGAGCACCAGCATCGCAAGGCCATTGATGCCGAGCAGTATTCTGGCATCCTGGCCGCCTGCTATCGGTTCATTGTCGACAGGAGCGTCGAAATACATGAGTTTCACGATGCGCAGGTAATAGAAAGCGCCGATCAGGGAAAACAGCACTGCGGCGATGACGAGTCCAAGATGCCCGGAATGGAGTGCTGCCTGCAACACCGAAAATTTGGCGTAAAAACCGACAGTCGGCGGGATTCCCGCCATGGAAAACATCAGCAACAGCATGATGAATGCATGCCAGGGACTCCTCGCATTCAAGCCCCTGAAATCGTCAAGTTTGTCGGCCTCGAATCCTTCGCGCGACATCAGCATGATCATGCCGAATCCGCCTAGCGTCATCAGGGCATAGACGAGGACATAGAACATCGCCGAACTGTAGCCGTTGACGTTGCCGCTCAATATGCCGAGCAGCAGGAAGCCCATGTGGGAAATCGTGGAATAAGCGAGCATGCGCTTGATGTTCGCCTGCGCAATCGCAGTGATGTTGCCTAGTCCCATGGACAGCACGGCAAGGATGGCGAGCATCTGCGACCAGTCGTGAAGCATGGGCTGAAGTCCGCCGGAAAGCAGCCTGAGCACGAAAGCAAATGCCGCGAGTTTCGGGGCCGAGCCGATGAATAGCGTGACCGCGGTCGGTGCGCCGTGATAGACGTCGGGTACCCACATGTGGAAGGGAACTGCACCGAGCTTGAAACCCAAACCTGCAACCACGAAGACGATGCCGAACACCAGCACATTGGGGTTCGCCTGTCCGCTCCTGATCGCTTCAAGAACCCTGTCAATATCGAGCGAACCTGTCGCGCCATAAAGCATGGACATGCCGTACAGCAAGAGTCCTGAGGCGAGCGCCCCGAGGACGAAATATTTCATCGCAGCCTCGGTCGCGACATGAGAATCGCGCTGCAGGGCGACCATCGCATAAAGGCTCAGCGACATCAGTTCCAGGCCGAGATAAAGGGTGAGGAAACTGCTGGCGGAAATCATCACCATCATGCCCAGAACGGCAAACAGGGAGAGCGTATAAAATTCCCCCTTGCACAGCCCGCGCGAGGCAATATAGCTTCTCGAATAGATCAGCAGGACTGCGACGCAAACATACACCCCGACCTTGAGCACGGCGGTCATCATGTCGCTGACGTACATGTTGTCGAAAGTATGCACCACCGAACTGCTCGAAGTGAGAATCGTGATGACTGCGCAAACGGCAAGTGCCGCCTGGGTCAGCATGAACGTGAGAACGCGCTTCGGATCGTCGACCATGAGATCCAGGATCAGGATCACCGAAAGCGCCCCCAGCAGGAATATCTCGGGGAGTGCAGGAGTCAATTCAGGCATGGTGAAATTCATTCATTGTCCCTATTGTAATTTGGTTTGGGCGACATGCATCAGGAGATCATTCACCGATGCATGCATGACCTCGGCAAATGGCAGGGGATAGATTCCCATGCCCAGGACGCCAACCGCCAAGAGGGCGAGGAAAAGGAATTCGCGCGGCGTGATGTCCATCAGTTCCGCCACATGGCTGTTCGACACTGCACCGAATATCACGCGCTTGTACATCCAGAGGGTGTAAGCTGCCCCGAAAACCAGAGTGGTCGCAGCCAGGAAGGCGAGCCAGAAATCGGCTTTCATCGCGCCCAGAATGACCATGAATTCGCCCGCGAAACCGCTCGTTCCGGGAAGCCCGGAATTCGCCATCGAAAACAGCATGAAGAAGGCAGCAAACATGGGCATCTTGTTGGCCACGCCGCCATAATCGGCGATCTGTCGCGAATGCATCCTGTCGTAAAGCACGCCGACGCAAAGGAACATCGCGCCCGAAATGAAGCCGTGGGAAATCATCTGGATCAGCGCCCCTTCGGTGCCTATGGAATTGAAAATGAAGATCCCCAGGGTGACGAATCCCATATGCGAAATCGATGAATAGGCGATCAGCTTCTTCATGTCGGACTGCACCAGAGCGACGAGTCCGATATAAACCACGGCGACCAGGGAGAGCGTGATCATGAAGCCCGACAGGGCATGGCTGGCGTCCGGCGCAATCGGAAGGGAGAAGCGCAGGAATCCGTAGGCCCCCACTTTCAGCATGATCGCAGCCAGCACCACGGAGCCTCCGGTCGGGGCTTCCACGTGGGCATCGGGGAGCCAGGTATGCACCGGCCACATCGGCACCTTGACGGCGAATGCGACGAAGAAGGCGATGAAGATGAAAATCTGCGCAGTCATGGTGAGCGGCAGCTTGTAGTAGTCGAGGATATTGAAGCTTCCCGACAGGTTATACATATAGATCAGCGCGACCAGCATCAGGAGCGAACCGAGCAGCGTGTAGAGGAAGAACTTGATTGCTGCGTAAACCCGGTTGGGTCCGCCCCAGACGCCGATGATGATGAACATCGGGATCAGCATTGCTTCCCAGAACACGTAGAAAAGCAGCGCATCGAGCGCCATGAAAACCCCGTTGACGATGCCCGACATGATGAGAAATGCCGCCATGTATTGCGCGACTTTCTTCTCGATCACCTTCCATCCAGCGATGACGACGAGCGGCGTGGTGAAGCAGTTGAGCAGAACCAGCCAGAGCGAGATGCCGTCCACGCCGAGATGGTAGTTGACATGGAAGCGCTCCACCCAGGGGGCCATCTCGGTGAACTGCATGCCGCCCTGGAGTACATTGAACCCGGTATAGAGGGGGATCGCAACCAGAAATCCCAGTATCGACCCGATAAGCGCGATCATTCTGGCCAGATTCGCATTCCGGTCGCCGCCGGTCGCGAGCACGGCAACGCCTGCCGCGATCGGCAGCCAGATCACCAGTGAAAGAAGCGGAAATCCGAGAATCATAGCAATCCTATTTCAAAATGGTCATGGCTTGACGAACCAGGCATCGAGAATCCCGCTCAGGCTCAGCAGCACGAAAAGGCCGAAGATCATTGCAAAGGCATAATGATAGACGTAGCCGGACTGCAATTCCCGGATCAGCCTAGAAACCCCCGCAATCACTTTTGCCGAGCCGTTCACGAAAAAGCCGTCGATGATTTTGACGTCCCCGAGACGCCAGAAAAAGTTCCCGACCTTCCTCGCTCCGCCTGCGAAGAACCAGTCGTTGAACTGGTCGAAGTAGTACTTGTTGTCGAGCACCACATAGATCGCCCTGAAGCGCTCGGCGATCCTGCCCGGGAAATCGGGACGCAGAATGTAGAAGAACCAGGCCGTCGCAATTCCGCAAAGCGCGAGAATGAATGGCATGCCGGTGATGTTTTGCAGCACGATCTGGCCCGAACTGACATCCTCCCGAAGGTGCCGAATGACGTCATGGGACTCGGTCACGTATATGGCATTGCCGAAATAGTTTCCGAAAAGCAGCGGATTGATGTAGGCCCAGCCCGCATAGGCGGAAGGGATGGCGAGCAGGATGAGCGGAACTGTCACCGTCCAGGGTGACTCGTGCAGATGCGATTCGGTATGATGGTCCATCCTGGGCTTGCCGTGAAAAGTCATGAATAGCAGCCTGAAGGTATAAAACGCGGTCACGAAAACGCCGGCAAGCACGGCGAAATAGGCAAAGCCGGCTCCTGGAATCTGCGAATCCCTGACCGCGTCGATGATCATGTCCTTGGAGAAGAATCCGGCGAATGGCGGAATCCCGGAAAGCGCAAGCGAACCGATCACGACGCACCAGTAGGTGATGGGCATGTATTTCCGGAGCCCCCCCATTTTCCTCATGTCCTGCTCGTGATGCATGGCGATGATCACCGAGCCCGCTCCGAGGAAAAGCAGCGCCTTGAAGAAGGCATGGGTCATGAGGTGGAATATCGCTGCTGAATAGGCGGATGCGCCCAAAGCGACGGTCATGTAGCCGAGCTGGGACAGGGTGGAATAGGCGACGACGCGCTTGATGTCGTTCTGCACCACTCCGAGAAAAGCCATAAAGAGCGCGGTGATGCCGCCGATGACCAAAATCACCGAAAGCGCAGTTTCCGAAAGCTCGAAGAGCGGTGACATCCTTGCCACCATGAATATGCCTGCGGTGACCATGGTTGCAGCATGGATCAATGCCGAGATCGGGGTCGGGCCTTCCATCGAATCAGGCAGCCAGACATGGAGCGGAAACTGGGCGGACTTACCCATCGCTCCCACGAACAGCAGGATGCAGATGACGCTGATGACGAGCCAGGGAGAACCCGGTATCAGTTCCACGGAATCTGCCGCGATCGCGGGCGCCCTGGCGAAAACGGAAGCATAGTCGAGCGTGCCGAAATGCGCCAGAATCATGCCGATGCCGAGCAAGAAGCCAAAGTCCCCCACCCTGTTGACGAGAAAAGCCTTGAGGTTGGCGTAAATCGCTGTGGGGCGGGTGAACCAGAACCCGATCAGGAGGTAGGAAACCAGCCCTACCGCTTCCCATCCGAAAAAAAGCTGGAGAAAATTGTTCGCCATCACCAGCATCAGCATCGAAAAGGTGAACAGCGAAATGTAGCTGAAGAAGCGCTGATAGCCGTCATCATCGTGCATGTAGCCTATGGTGTAAATGTGCACCATGAGCGAGACGAAGGTCACGACAAGCATCATGAGAACGGTCAGCCTGTCTATCAGGAAGCCCACCTCGAAGCGAATATCGCCCGTGGTCAGCCAAGTGTAGACCGCGCCATTATAATAATGACCACGACTCACATCCTGGAAGATCAGGACGGAGGCGAAGAAGGCTATGGCAACGCCCAGGATGGTAATCCAGTGAGAGGCGCTTCTCCCCAGCTTCCTGCCGAACAGCCCGGTCACCACCGCGCCGACCAGAGGCGCCAACGGCACGAGCAGATACAGTTTTTGCATATCGGTCATGCTTATCCTTTGAGGCTGTCGAGATCGTCCACGTTGATCGTTTTCAGGTTGCGGAACAGTACCACCAGTATCGCAAGCCCGATTGCAGATTCAGCTGCGGCAACGGTCAATATGAAGAAAACGATGATCTGCCCGGCGGTATCACCGAGATAATGGGAGAAGGCGACGAAATTCATGTTCACCGCGAGCAGCATCAATTCGATCGCCATCAGGATGATGATCAGATTCTTTCTGTTCAGGAAGATGCCGACGATGCCGATCGCGAACAGGATCGCGCCGAGCACCAGATAATGCGATAGTGACAACACCCGAATTCCCCTTTTTGGTTCTTTATTCCTTGCCCGACGTCATCGACACCAGGCGCACCCTTTTTTCCCTGCGAGCGGCGAGTTGCTCGGAGGCGATTTGAGACTTCGTTCCCTTCCTCCTGCGCAGTGTCAGAGCGATCGCGGAAACGATCGCAACCAGCAGGATCACCGCTGCAATTTCGAAAGGATAAACGTAATGGGTATAAATCAGCCTGCCCAGTTCCCTGGTATTGCTGTAGCCGGCGGGGTGCCCCTCGGGCGCGATGGTGCCCGCGAGGCCGAAACGCTCGCTGCCCAGGACGACCCACATCTCGATCACCATGACGATCGCGAGCAGTGCCCCGAAAGGAAGCCATGCCCATATTCCTTCCCTGAGTTTCGCGATATTGATGTCCAGCATCATCACGACAAACAGGAAAAGCACCATCACCGCACCCACGTAAACCAGAACCAGGACGATCGCCAGGAATTCGGCTTCGAGCAGTATCCAGATCCCGGCTGCGGTGAAAAAGGCGAGCACCAGGAAAAGCGCCGCATGCACCGGGTTTCTCACCGTGATCACGGCAAGGGACGATGCGACGAGCACGGCGGAGAAGAAATAAAAAACCAGGGCCTCTATCATGTTCTCTGCCTAGCGGTAACGCGCGTCCTGCGCCCGGTCTGCTGCAATCTGCGATTCATGTTTGTCTCCAATGGCAAGCAGCATCTGTTTCGTGTAAAGCAGTTCGCTGCGCTTCTCGGCGTGGTATTCCAGTATCCTCGTTTCCACGATCGAATCGACCGGGCAGGATTCTTCGCAGAATCCACAGAAGATGCATTTCGAAAGGTCGATGTCGTAGCGCGTCGTTCTTCTGGTCCCGTCCTCGCGCTGCTCGGATTCGATGGTGATCGCAAGCGCGGGGCAAACCGCTTCGCAAAGCTTGCAGGCGATGCAGCGTTCTTCTCCGTTGGGATAGCGGCGCAGTGCGTGCAGTCCCCTGAACCGGTTCGACTGCGGCGTCTTTTCCTCGGGAAACTGGACCGTGATTTTCCTCGCAAAAAGATAGCGCCCGGTGAGCACCATTCCCTGCACCAGTTCCACCAGCAGGAAAGTCCTGAAAAAATCCTTCAACCATTTCATGTCATGTCCTCCTCACCACAGCCAAAGTGGCGTCTGCATCCAGGCGCCGACAACGACGATCCAGACGAGGGTCACGGGAATAAATACTTTCCAGCCCAGGCGCATGATCTGGTCGTAACGATAGCGTGGAAAGGTCGCACGAAACCACAGGAACAGGAACAGGATGAAAGCGATCTTGAGGAGCAGCCAAAGGAAGCCCGGTATCCAGGTGAAAGGCGCGAAATTGAACGGAGGCAGCCATCCGCCCAGGAACATCAGGGCACAAAGCGCAGATACCAGGATCATGTTGGCATATTCGGCAAGATAAAACACCGAAAAGGTCATTCCGGAATATTCGACATGGAAGCCAGCGACGATTTCCGTTTCGCCTTCAGCAACGTCGAAAGGCGCGCGGTTGGTCTCGGCCACGCCGGAGATCAGGTATACGAGAAAGAGGGGGAACAGCGGAATGAAATACCAGTTCCAGAATCCTCCTCCCGCCTGTCCCTTGACGATCTCACCCAGATTCAGGCTGTGAGAGACCATGAGCACTCCGACCAGAGCAAAACCCATCGCGATCTCGTAGGAAACGATCTGCGCTGAAGAGCGTATCGCGCCGAGAAAGGCGTATTTCGAATTCGACGCCCAGCCCGCCACGATGACGCCGTAAACTCCCATGGAAGTTGCGGCAAGGATGAAAAGCAGCCCCGCATCGATATTGGAGAGCACGAGTTCCGGAGAGAAGGGAACGACCGCCCAGGCGACCAGGGCTGGTGCAATGGCGAGCACCGGCGCGAGTATGAAGAGGAACTTGTTCGCACTCGACGGGATGATGATTTCCTTCAGCAAGATCTTGACCGCATCCGCGATCGGCTGCAGCAATCCTCTTGGCCCCACCCTGTTCGGGCCTATCCTGACCTGGATATAGCCGATAACCTTGCGCTCGGCCAAGGTGAGATAGGCCACAGTGCCCATGATGGGCAGGGTGAGCACCACGATCTTGACCAGCGTCCAGACGAGCGGCCAGCTTTCCCCGAAAAGACCCTGAAAATATGCCATCATAAGCGCTCCACGCTGATCGGTCCGAACATTGCGCCGAGACTTGCGGTCAGGGGATGGCCTGAAGCTACGCGCACGCAATTATCGGCAAGTCCGTTGTCCAGTGCGGCATTGATCCTTGCCTCGCCGCCGTTCTGCCTGAGAAGCACAGGCTCCCCCTCACCGATTCCAAGTTTCTTCATGAGGGCCGCATTCATGAAAGCACAGGGAACACTCGACAGCGCGGTTTTCTGTAGCGCTTCGGCGCGCCTTGCAATGCCATCGGCGAAATGGATCGGCACATACCCCACCCTTTGCAGCCCGTCGATTATGGGCAACGCTGCAGGCTCATTTTGCATGCCGTTGTCGCAGGATGCGAAACCGGAAATGCCGATCTCCTTCATGACAGAGTCGGAATCCTCGTAATCGAATCCCGCGACATCAAGCAGATTGCCGAGAACGCGCAATACCTTCCAACCGGGACGGGTTTCCCCTCTCGGCGCAACCGCGCCCCTGAAGCTCTGCACCCGTCCCTCGGTATTGACGAAAGTGCCTGAAGTCTCGGTGAAAGGCGCAATCGGCAGCATCACGTCGGCATATTCATAAGCCCTGTGGCGGAAAGGCGAGAAGGCCACCACCATTTCCGCCCTTTCCATGGCTGCCAGAGCCGCCCCGGAGTTCGCCATATCGAGTTCGACTTCGGCATTCCAGAGAAGGTAGCCTTTCCTCGGATTTTCGATCATCTCAGCCGCATTCATGCCACCCTGCCCGGGAATGGCCTTGACGAGATGCCCGCCGACGCTGTTCGCCGCCTCCCCGAGGAAGCCGAATTTCGCGCCGAGCTTCTCGGCGATTCTTGATGCAAGATAATGCAGTCTTGCCGCTTCAGGATGCTGCTCGGCGAGATTGCCGAGCAAAATCGCAACACTTTTTCCAGATTTCAGGCTTTGCGCAATATCCCTGGCTTCCCCCTTGCCTTTTCCGGAAAGCGCATTCAGGATCGCTTCCAGCGTACCCGCCATTTCCGATGGGGAAACTACGGCGCGGTTCGCGACCTTGATCCTGAAATTGTCTGAAGTCGGGTTGACGGTATTCACTTCGAGTCCGGATTTGGCCGCCTGCCTGATTCTGTTGGCAATGAGCGGATGGTCCTGGTTAAGCATACTGCCGACTACCAATACCCTGTCGAGCGAGGCAATTTCTGAAATCTTCATGCCGAGCCAGGGCAATTTGGGGGCCTCCCTGAAATCCGAACGCCTCAGCCTGAAATCGATATTTTCGGAGCCGATGCCACGCATCAGTTTCTGCAGCAGATGAAGTTCCTCAAGGGTCGAATGCGGCGTGGCGAGCGCACCGATTGCCGATGCGCCGTGGCTGGATGAAATATCCTTCAGCCCCCTCGCGACATATTCGAGGGCGACCTTCCATTCGACTTCACGCCATTCTCCGCCCTGCTTGATCATGGGTTTTTCCAGCCTGTCGGGCGAATTCAATCCTTCGTAGGAGAACCTGTCCTTGTCGGAAAGCCAGCATTCGTTGATTTCCTCATTCTCGAAAGGCAGTACACGCAACACCTTGTTGTTCTTGATCTGAACCGTCAGGTTGCTGCCCAGACCGCAATGCGGACTCACCATTTTACGGCGCGAAAGCTCCCACCCCCTCGCCTTGTAGCGGAAAGGCTTGCTGGTGAGCGCACCGACCGGGCACAGATCGATCATGTTGCCGGAAAGCTCCGAATCCACGGTTTTGGACACGAAGGGCATGATCTCGGAATGTTCGCCGCGCCCTGCCATGCCGAGTTCCATGACCCCGGCGATTTCCTGGCCGAAACGCACGCAGCGCGTGCAATGGATGCAGCGCGTCATGTCGGTGGAAATCAGCGCACCGAGATTCTTGTTGGGCACGACCCGTTTTTCCTCGCCATAGCGCGAATCGCCCCCGCCGTATCCGACGGAAAGGTCCTGAAGCTGGCATTCCCCGCCCTGATCGCAGATCGGGCAATCGAGCGGATGGTTGATCAGGAGAAACTCCATCACTGCCTTTTGCGCAGCCACTGCGGGATCGGAATGGGTTCTGACCTTCATCCCGTTCGCTGCAGGAGTGGCGCAGGCGGGCAGGGGCTTGGGCGCCTTTTCCACCTCCACAAGGCACATGCGGCAGTTCGCAGCGATCGAAAGCTTCTTGTGGTAGCAAAAATGCGGCACGTAAATGCCGAGCCGGTTCGCGGCATCCATCACCGTGCTGCCCGCCGGTACGCTGACTGTCTTTCCGTCTATTTCGATTTCAAGCATATCTTGCCGTTCAAGAGGATACGATGCATTTCTGATGATCGATGTGGTACTGGAACTCGTCCCTGAAGTGCTTGACGAAGCTCCTCACGGGCATCGCTGCAGCATCGCCCAGCGCACAGATGGTCCGTCCCTGGATGTTGTCGGTCATATTGAGCAGAAGGTCAAGATCCTCGTTCCGCCCCTTCCCGTTCTCTATCCTGTCCACCACCCGATACAGCCAGCCGGTTCCCTCGCGGCAGGGCGTGCATTGCCCGCAGGACTCCTCGTAATAGAAGTAGGAAAGGCGTCGTAAGGCGTTCACCATGCAGACCGTGTCATCCATGATGATCACCGCCCCGGAGCCCAGATAGGAGCCTGCCTTGGCGATCGAATCGTAGTCCATGTCGAGTTCCATCATGACTTCGCCAGGCAGTACCGGCATCGAGGATCCGCCCGGGATGCAGGCCTTCAGCTTCCGCCCCCCCCTCATGCCGCCGGCCAATTCCAGTAGTTTGGCAAAAGGCGTGCCGAGCGGCACTTCGTAATTTCCGGGCCTGTTGACATGTCCTGAAACCGAAAAGAGCTTCGTTCCGCCGTTGTTTGGCCGCCCCAGTTCGAGATACTTCTCTCCGCCGTGCAAAATGATCCAGGGTACGGAGGCGAAAGTCTCGGTATTGTTGATGGTGGTCGGTTTGCCGTAAAGGCCGAAACTCGCAGGAAAAGGCGGCTTGAAACGGGGCTGCCCCTTTTTACCTTCTATCGATTCCAGCAGCGCGGTTTCCTCTCCGCAAATGTAGGCGCCGTAGCCCATGTGGTTGTGGAGCTGAAAGGAAAATCCGCTGCCAAGAATGTTCTCGCCGAGAAATCCCGCGGCACGCGCTTCTTCCAGGGCCTCGTCCACCCTTTCGTAAACCTCGAAAATCTCGCCGTGGATATAGTTGTAGCCGGTTTTGATCCCCATGGCATAAGCCGCGATGATCATCCCCTCGATCAATTGATGCGGGTTGTGATAGAGAATATCGCGATCCTTGAAGGTTCCGGGTTCGCCCTCGTCGGAATTGCAGACGAGGTACTTGTCCCCTTCGTAATTCCTGGGCATGAAGCTCCATTTGAGCCCAGTCGGAAATCCCGCACCGCCTCGCCCACGCAATGCCGACTTCTTGACCTCGTCGATCACCTGCTCGGGCGTCATCTTTTCGGCGAATATCTTCTTCAGCGCGGCATAGCCGTCGCGCTTCACATAATCCGCAAGACGCCACGTCTTGCCGCCTTCGAGTCCCTTGAGAAGAATCTGTTCCATGTTATTCGAGCTCCGCCAGGATTCTGTCGACTTCGGCAAAAGAAAGCGATCCGCACATCTTCCGGTTGTTCAGAAGGAACACCGGCGCATACCCGCAGGAACCGAAGCATTCTCCTTCCTTGAGGGTGATTTTCCCGTCGGCAGTCGTCTCATTGAACCCGATTCCCAGCTTCTCCTTGAGGTAGCTTGCGACATCGTTCGCCCCGGACAATGCACAGGGCAGGTTGGTGCACAGGGTGATCTTGTATTTCCCGACCGGCTCCAGGTTGTACATGTTGTAGAAGCTCGCAACTTCAAAGACGGCGATCGGTTCCATGTCGAGATAATCCGCGACGAAGCCCATGGTCTCTGGAGAAAGCCACCCCTTCTCCTCCTGTGCGATCCTGAGCGCCGCCATCACGGCAGACTGTTTCTGGTCCGGAGGGTATTTGGCGACTTCCTTGTCGATTTTCTTGAGCGATTCGGAGCCTAGCATCACCTGTCGACCTCCCCGAAAACGATATCCTGAGTGCCGATGATGGCGACGACGTCGGCAATCATGTGTCCTTTCGACATTTCGTCCAGCGCTGCGAGATGAGCGAATCCTGGCGCCCGTATCTTCAGCCGGTAGGGCTTGTTGGCACCGTCCGAAACCAGATAAATCCCGAATTCACCCTTGGGATGCTCGACTGCAGCATAGGCCTCCCCTTCCGGAACATGCATTCCTTCCGTGAAGAGCTTGAAGTGATGGATCAGGTCTTCCATCTTGTCCTTCATCGACGCACGGGAGGGGGGCGCAACCTTGTGATTGTCGGTGATCACTGGACCCGGGTTGGCGCGCAGCCAGTCCACGCATTGCTTGATGATGCGATTCGACTGGCGCATTTCTTCCACTCTCACGAGATACCGGTCATAGCAGTCGCCGTTGACACCCACTGGAATGTCGAAATCGAGCCTGTCGTAAACCTCGTAAGGCTGTTTCTTGCGCAGATCCCATTCAATGCCAGAGCCTCTCAGCATGGGGCCGGTGAAGCCGAGCTGAAGCGCACGCTCCGGGGAAACCACGCCGATACCGACCGTGCGCATCTTCCAGATGCGGTTCTCGGTAAGCAGAGTCTCGTATTCGTCGACATATCTGGGGAAACGCCGGGTGAAATCCTCTATGAAGTCGAGAAGCGAACCCTGGCGGTTCTCGTTCATCGATTTCACTGCGGCGGCATTGTGCACCCTGGACGCCTGATACTGCGGCATGACATCCGGAAGATCGCGATAAACGCCTCCCGGACGATAATAGGCGGCGTGCATCCTGGCACCCGAAGCCGCCTCGTAACAGTCCAGCAGGTCCTCGCGCTCGCGGAAGGCATAGAGAAATACCGTCATCGCACCGATGTCAAGCGCGTGCGCCCCAAGCCAGAGCAGGTGATTGAGAAGCCGCGTGATTTCGTCGAACATCACGCGGATGTACTGAGCGCGCAGCGGCACCTCGATCTGCAGCAGCTTCTCGATCGCCATCACATAGGCATGTTCGTTGCACATCATCGACACGTAGTCGAGACGATCCATGTAGGGAACGGACTGGAGAAAGGTCTTGTTTTCGGCGAGCTTCTCGGTCGCCCTGTGCAACAGGCCGATATGCGGGTCAGCACGCTCGATGACTTCTCCGTCGAGTTCGAGCACGAGACGCAGCACGCCGTGAGCGGCAGGATGCTGCGGTCCGAAATTGAGCGTGTAATTCCTGATTTCAGCCATGTCTCAAGCCTTGCCGTAGTTCTCTTCGCGCACGATGCGCGGGGTGATTTCCCTTGGCGTGATACTGACCGGCTGGTATACGACCCGCCCGAGATGCTCGTCGTAACGCATCTCGACGTTGCCGGAAAGGGGGAAATCCTTGCGAAACGGGTTTCCAATGAAACCGTAGTCGGTCAGTATCCTTCTCAGGTCGGGGTGGCCGGAGAATACGATTCCGAAAAGATCGAATGCCTCCCGCTCGTACCAGTTGGCCGACGCCCACACGCCGATGCAGGAATCCAGAACGGGAAAATCGTCGTCCAAAACGAATATTCTCACCCTCAGCCTCTCGTTGTTTCTGACTGAAAGCAGGTGATAAACGGCAGCAAAGCGAGGGCCCTCCCGTTCTCCGTTGCCATAGGCCGAATAATCCACGCCGCAAAGATCGATGAGCTGCTCGAAACCGGCATTTTTGAGAAGCGTCAGGGAATCGATCATGCCATTGGAGGCGACTTCTATCGTGGTTTCACCCAATCTTTCCGTAAAGCTCGACAGGGAATCGCCGAGCAGGGACTCAAGTTGCGTCTTGTCGATCATGGTTGCCTGGCGATGGTGTTGGTGCGCTTGATCTTGTTCTGGAGCTGAATGATGCCGTAGAGCAGCGCTTCAGCCGTCGGCGGGCACCCCGGAACGTAGATGTCGACGGGAACGATGCGATCGCACCCTCTGACAACGGAATAGGAATAGTGGTAATAGCCGCCGCCGTTGGCGCAGGAACCCATGGAAATGACCCAGCGCGGTTCCGCCATCTGGTCGTAAACCTTTCTGAGCGCAGGAGCCATCTTGTTGCAGAGCGTACCGGCCACGATCATCACATCGGCCTGCCTCGGGCTCGCCCTGAACACCACGCCGAAGCGGTCAAGGTCGTAGCGGGAAGCACCTGCATGCATCATCTCCACGGCGCAACAGGCAAGGCCGAAGGTCATCGGCCAAAGGGATCCGGTGCGCGCCCAATTGACGACATGGTCGATCTGCGTTGTAGCAAATCCTTTTTCCAGGACGCCTTCTATTCCCATTCCAGCGCCCCCTTCATCCATTCATAAGCAAAGCCAACGGTCAGTATGCCGAGAAATACCAGCATCGCAACGAAACCGAACATGCCGATCTCCTTCAGCACAATGGCCCAGGGAAACAGGAAAGCAATCTCGAGATCGAAAAGAATGAAGAGGATTGCGACGAGGTAATAGCGCACGTCGAATTTCATCCTGGCATCCTCGAATGCCTCGAAACCGCACTCATAGGAAGAAAGCTTTTCGCTGTCGGGACGGTGCGGAGCCAGAATCGCACCTGCCAGCATGGGCGCAACTCCCATGGCGATGCCGACAAAAATGAATAGCAGAACAGGAAAATAGCCTTCCAGCATAATGCCCCTCCAAACATTACTCGGGCGAAGCCCGGGACCGGCTTATCGTTTACCGGTTATCATTCTCATCAAAAGATGCTTATATTCCAAATTTGGTGCCGATGGCCAGACTCGAACTGGCACAGCTTTCGCCACCGCCCCCTCAAGACGGCGTGTCTACCAATTTCACCACATCGGCATTTGAGAGACATTCAACCCCCAATTCTAATTTAACCCGCCTCTTCCGGCAAATATTATTTCGGAATCTCGCCGGATTTCGGCGCCTGAGCGGGCTTGGCAACGACGCTTGCCATCACGCCCTTGGATGCAGACTTGTGGCTTGAAACATAAGTCAATGCCAGGCTCGTCGCAAAAAAAACCGCAGCCAGAACAGCCGTCGTCCGGCTCAGGAAACTCGCCGAACCGCTCGATCCGAAAAGGCTGCCGGCCGAACCACTGCCGAAAGCCGCACCCATATCCGCGCCCTTGCCATGCTGCAAAAGCACAAGGGTGATGACGCCAATGGCGGCCAAAGCATGAAAAACAAGAATAAGCGTATCCATATCGATTCAAACCGCTGCGCGGCAAATATCACAAAAATCGGACGCCACGAGAGACGCCCCTCCGATCAGGCCACCGTCAATGTCAGGCATCGCAAAGAGCTCTGCCGCATTGGAAGACTTCACGCTGCCCCCGTAAAGAATGCGCACCTTTCCGGCCACTTCCGCATCCATCAGGGCGATGCGCTCCCGTAAATGCCGGTGCACATCCTGCGCCTGCTGCGGCGTTGCCGTTTTGCCCGTACCTATCGCCCAAACGGGTTCGTACGCCAAAACGGCATTTTCCAGTGCAGCCGCACCCACGAATCCCGCCACCGCATCGAGCTGTTCGCCGATCGCGGCAAAGGTCGACCCCGCCTCGCGCTCGGAAAGGGTCTCGCCCACGCAGAGTATGGGAACAAGCCCTGCATCCTGCGCAGCCTTGAACTTCTCCGCAACAGTCATGCTCGTTTCGCCAAAAATGGCGCGCCGCTCCGAGTGCCCGATAATAACATAGCTGCAGCCGAAATCTTTCAGCATGGCAGCCGAAACTTCTCCGGTATAGGCCCCCCTCTCATACTGAGAGAGATTCTGCGCCCCCCACGCCACATGCGTACCCTGAAGCCTTTTTTGCAGCTGGAACAGGTAAGGGTAAGGTGCACAGCAAACAACCCCCGGGAATTCACGCGTCCCCGCGACAACTCCATCGAGCAACGCCTCGTTCTCTGCGAGGCTTCCGTTCATCTTCCAGTTGCCCGCGACCAATTTTTGACGCATCGATACCCCCAGCAAAAAACGTTCCAATGTTACCCTCGAAAACCAGGGTGGTCAATTCCCAATCCGATTAATGTAATCGGCGTGCCGATTACATTCCGCTCCCGTTCTCCCACAATGTAACAATAGTGAAACATCCGTCAGCTATGATTCTCAGGCAAATTTACAAGAAAGATCCGGCGACACTTGCCAATTCCACGTAACCTGTTGCTTTATTTATGTCAAAAAGGAGTACATATGTCCGTTTTTAAAAGCCGCAACCTGATCATTGCTTCCGCAATGGCCTATGGCATGACCGTCGCAACGGCCGCTTTCGCAACCGATATCACCGGCGCTGGCGCCACCTTCCCGTATCCTATCTATTCCAAGTGGGCAGAAGCCTACAAGGCCAAGACCGGTGTGGGCCTGAACTACCAATCGATCGGTTCCGGCGGCGGCATCAAGCAGATCAATGCCAAGACCGTCGATTTCGGCGCATCCGACATGCCGCTCACGGCTGAAGATCTCCAGAAGAGCGGCCTGATGCAATTCCCTGCCGTCATGGGCGGCGAAGTGCTGGCAGTCAACCTGCCCGGCATCAAGAAAGGCGAAATCAAGCTGAGCGGCAAGGTCATCGCCGACATCTATCTGGGCAAGATCAAGAACTGGGATGATCCCGCGATCAAGGCGCTGAATCAGGGAATCAAGCTTCCCGACACAAAGATCACTGTCGTCCACCGCTCCGACGGTTCCGGAACAACCTTCATCTTCACCAACTACCTCTCCAAAGTCAGCCCCGAATGGAAGATCAAACCCGGAATGGGCACTTCGGTGAATTTCCCGGTCGGGGTGGGTGGCAAAGGTAACGAAGGCGTCGCTTCCTATGTCCAGCGCATCAAGGGCTCCATTGGCTATGTAGAATACGCCTATGCCCTGCAAAACAACATGGTCTACACCCAGCTGGAAAGCCGCGACGGCACCTTCCTGATGCCGACCATGAAGACCTTCCAGGCAGCCGCTGCCGGTGCAGACTGGGAGCACGCCCCCGGATTCTACGAAATCCTGACCAACGAGGAAGGCAAGGATTCCTGGCCGATCACCGGCGCCACCTTCATCCTGATGCATACCGTTCAGGAAAAGCCCGCCAATGCCAAGGAAGTGCTGAAATTCTATTCCTGGGCCTACGACAACGGGGCAAAAATGGCCGAAGAATTGGTTTATGTCCCGATGCCCGCGTCTGTCGTGAAGCTGATCAGGGAATCCTGGAAGGAAAAGATCAAGGACACGGCAGGAAATTCCGTCTGGAACTAAAATCTGAAACATGATTTGATCTATAATAAGGGGCCTTCTTCGGCCCCTTTTAATTCAGAACGCCTAATGACAAAACTAAACACAGCATCTCGGGAAAAATTCCAGGCATTTCTCGACCTTGCTTTCAAACTGACCACGAGGTTTTTCGCTTTCGCCGTCCTCGCGCTGCTCGCGGGAATCATCATCGAGCTTTTCATCGGCGCCATGCCATCGATCAAGGCATTCGGCTGGAAGTTTTTTACAAGCACGGACTGGGATCCGGTCAATGTAAAGTTCGGCTCCGTTATCCAGGTCTACGGCACGCTGGTCACTTCCCTCATCGCACTGCTGATCGGCATCCCCGTCAGCTTCGGCGTTGCACTCTATCTTACCGAACTCTCTCCGAAATGGCTCAAGCGCCCGCTGGGCATCGCCATCGAACTGCTGGCCGGCATACCTAGCATCATTTACGGCATGTGGGGTCTTTTTGTTTTCGCGCCTCATCTCGCAGACCATTTCCAGCCTTGGCTGATCGATCATCTCGGCCCGATTCCCGGGATTGGCATGCTCTTCCAGGGCGCACCCATGGGCATAGGCATGCTCACCGCAGGCATCATCCTCGGCATCATGATCATTCCTTTCATCGCTTCGGTCATGCGCGACGTTTTCGAAATCGTCCCCCCCACTCTGAAGGAGTCCGCCTATGCAGTAGGCTGCACAACCTGGGAAGTGGTATGGAACGTCGTCCTGCCCTATACCAAGATCGGCGTCGTGGGCGGCATCATGCTCGGTCTTGGCCGCGCGCTCGGTGAAACGATGGCAGTGACCTTCGTCATCGGCAATGCCCAGAATTTCAGCTATTCCCTGCTCGACCCGGGAAGCAGCATCGCATCCACCCTCGCCAACGAATTCAACGAGGCTTATGGAGACGTGTATACTTCCGCCCTGATCGAACTCGGGCTGATCATGTTCGTGATCACGTTCGTCGTACTGGCCCTGTCGAAACTGCTCCTGTTCCAACTGGGTAAACGCGAAGGCGAAAAAACATGAATCTGTACCGCAAACGCCGACTCATCAATGGGCTCAACCTGACGCTTTCCATGGTGGCCATGGCATTCGGCCTGTTCTGGCTCGGCTGGATTCTCTGGACCCTGATCGACAGGGGACTCTCCAGCATCTCTCTTGACGTTTTTACCAAAATGACGCCAGCCCCGGGAAGCAACGGCGGCCTTTTGAATGCCATGGCCGGGAGCATTGCGATGACCCTGGCAGGAGTTGCAATCGGCACGCCGGTCGGAGTGCTCGCAGGAACCTATCTCGCCGAATACGGACAGAAAGGCTGGCTTGCCCCTGCCACGCGCTTCATCAACGACATCCTGCTTTCAGCGCCATCGATCGTGATCGGCCTTTTCGTCTACGAAGTCTATGTCGCATCGACCCATCACTTTTCAGGCTGGGCAGGCGCATTTGCGCTCGCATTGATCGTGATCCCGGTCGTGGTGCGCACTACCGAGAACATGCTCAAACTGGTTCCGAACGGTTTGAGGGAGGCCGCAGCGGCACTGGGCGCTCCCCAGTGGAAAGTCATCGTCCTGGTGACCCTGCGCGCATCGAAAGCCGGTATCATCACCGGAATTCTGCTGGCGCTTTCGCGCATCAGCGGTGAAACTGCACCGCTGCTCTTCACCGCGCTCAACAATTCCTTCTGGAACGCCAACATGAATGCGCCGATGGCCAACCTTCCCGTGGTGATTTTCCAGTTTGCGATGAGTCCTTACGACGACTGGCACAAGCTCGCCTGGGCTGGCGCGCTTCTGATCACCTTCGGGGTGCTCGGGCTCAATATCCTGACCCGGTTCGTCTTCCGAAGCAAAACAACCTTACATTAAGATACGACTATGGAAGCTCTGAAAACGCTCAAGCCCAAAATCGAGGTCCGCAACCTCAACTTTTATTACGGCAAGTACCATGCGCTGCGTTCGATCAATCTTACCATGCCGGAGAAAAAGGTCACGGCTTTCATCGGGCCTTCCGGATGCGGAAAATCGACGCTGCTCAGAACCATGAACTGCATGTACGCCCTCTATCCGAACCAGAAGGCCGTGGGCGAAATCCTGATCGACGAGGAAAACATCCTGGACGGCAAGCGCGACCTCAACAGCCTCAGGGCGAAAATCGGCATGGTCTTCCAGAAGCCAACCCCTTTCCCGATGTCGATCTACGACAATATCGCATTCGGCGTCAAACTCCATGAGAAACTGGGCCGGGGGGACATGGACGACCGCGTCGAATGGGCACTCAAGAAGGCAGCGCTTTGGGATGAAGTGAAAGACAAGCTCAAGCAGAGCGGAAACAGCCTTTCGGGTGGACAGCAGCAGCGTCTTTGCATCGCACGCGGCATCGCTGTCAAACCAGAGGTATTGCTGCTCGACGAACCCGCTTCCGCGCTCGATCCCATTTCGACCGCCAGGATCGAGGAACTCATCACCGAACTGAAGGAAGACTACACGATCGTCATCGTGACCCACAACATGCAGCAGGCGGCGCGCGTCTCCGATTTCACCGCCTATCTCTATCTCGGGGAATTGATCGAATTCGGCGAGACCACTTCGATCTTTACCACCCCGAAGCAGAAGGCCACAGAAGACTACATCACGGGAAGATTCGGCTAGCCAGATAGCCGACCAGTTTCTCTGGCGGCCATGGCTTGCTGTAATAGTACCCTTGAACTTCGTCGCACCCCTGCGACTTCAGCAGGGCAAGTTGCTCTTCGGTCTCCACGCCCTCTGCTACCACTTTAATTTTCAGGCTGTGGCCCATGCTGATGATGGTTCCCGTGATGTCGCGGACATAAGGAGCGATCAATCTTCAGCTTGTACCGGGAAATACCTCAAATAATCCAAACTGGAATAGCCCGTCCCGAAGTCGTCTATGGCAAGCGAGATCCCCTATTAACCCAAATTCGGCGGGCAATCAAACTGCAGCATGACGCACGGCTTCCGCAATCGAATCTGCCCAGTAACTGACGCGGTCGCGGGATTTCCCCTCGACCATGACGCGGATCAGAGGTTCGGTTCCTGAAGCCCTCAGCAGCACCCTTCCACTATCCTCCAGATCCCGCTCCGCCGCACGCTTCGCTTCGAGCACCGGCTCGCTTCTTTCGAACTCGAACTGCTTTGCCACCCTGACGTTCACCAGAATCTGGGGATAAAGCACCAGATCCTTCGTCAGTTCGGCAAGCGTCGCATTTTCCTGCCGCATGGCGGTAAGCACCTGCAAAGCCGAAACGATCCCGTCTCCGGTGGAATGCCTGTCGAGGCAGATGATGTGCCCCGAGCCTTCGCCTCCGATTTGCCAATCTTTTTTCTGCAGCAACTCCAGAACATAGCGATCCCCTACTCTCGCCCGCTCGAAAGGAATTCCGGATTTTGCGAAGGCATGCTCGACGGCGAGATTGGTCATCAAGGTCCCGATTATGCCGCCCTTCAACGCGCCGCTTTTCATCCTGTGGTGGGCGAGCACGTAAAGAAGCTGGTCTCCGTCATAGATCGTCCCCTGGCTGTCGATCATGACCACACGATCCCCATCCCCGTCGAAAGCAATGCCGAGGTCGGCCTTTTGCTCGAGCACGGCCTGCTGCAGCGCTTTCGGCTCGGTTGCGCCGCATTCCCGGTTGATGTTCAGGCCGTCAGGGGAAGCACCGATCGCGCTCACATCCGCCCCGAGTTCGTGGAAGACGGGCTGCGCGATGTGATAGGTCGCGCCATGCGCGCAATCGACGACGATGCGCATGCCCCTCAGGTCGAGATCGAAGGGGAAAGTGCTTTTGCAAAATTCGATGTATCTCCCCGCAGCATCGTTGATCCTCTTGGCACGTCCGAGTTGCGCAGAAGGCATGGTCCTGATCGGTTCATCGAGCCCGGCCTCGATCGCCCTTTCCGTCTCGTCCGGCAGCTTGCTGCCCGAGTCCGAAAAGAACTTGATGCCGTTGTCCTCGAAAGGATTGTGGGAAGCGCTGATCACAATGCCCGCCTGGAGGCGCAATGCGCGCGTCAGATAGGCCACCGCAGGGGTCGGGACAGGACCTGCGAGAAAAACATCCACTCCTGCAGCTGACAATCCCGCCTGCAGGGCGGATTCCAGAAGATAGCCCGAAACGCGCGTATCCTTGCCTATCAGCACTGCAGGCCTCTCCCCCTTCGCCAGATGCCAGTCGCGGGACGCCAGCCTCTTTCCTGCGGAATACCCAAGATGCATCACGAATTCCGGGGTGATCGGCATTTCCCCGACGCGCCCCCTCACCCCATCCGTGCCAAAATACTTTCTGATCATGCTGCTTTTCCCTCTACCCTGTTGAATACCGAAAGCGCATCCTTCATCGCCCCGGCATCGTGAACCCGCACGATGGAAGCCCCCCTCTCGACCGCCATGAGGGATGCGGCAATGCTGGCGTGGATTCTTTCGTCCACCGGTTTTCCGGTGATCTCCCCCAGCATGGACTTCCTGGATAGTCCTGCGA
Source organism: Pseudomonadota bacterium (assembly GCA_021802655.1). Classification (GTDB taxonomy): domain Bacteria; phylum Pseudomonadota; class Gammaproteobacteria; order Burkholderiales; family JABEVD01; genus JABEVD01. The sequence goes on along the minus strand of JAJZRP010000011.1, from coordinate 19,166 downwards.
GAATCGGCAATCCAAGTGTTTTGAAACTTTCCAGATGCCTCAAAAGCTCCAGATTCTGCTCCAAAGTCTTGCCGAATCCGAAGCCAGGATCGATCACCATGCGCTCCCGCGAAATCCCCTTCGCCACAACTGCTTCGACTCGCCTCTCCAGAAACTGGATGACATCCGCAAGGACGTCATTATAGCTCGGCGCAAGCTGCATGGTCATGGGCTCGCCCTGCTTGTGCATCAGGCAGATGGCAACATCCGAATTGACCAGAAAATCGGGATCGACGCCCTGCAACGCATTGATGTCGTTGATCAGGGAAGCGCCAGCGCCTACCGCTTCCTTCATCACCTCGACCTTGACGGTATCGACGGAAACCGGAACATCCATTTTGGCAAGCGCCTCGACGACAGGGATCACCCGATCGAGTTCTTCTTCGAGCGGCACGGCTTGTGCGCCGGGACGGCTTGATTCACCGCCGATGTCGAGAATATCGGCACCCTGCTCGACAAGGCGCATGCCATATTCGACCGCTGCATTGCTTGATGCGAATTTCCCGCCGTCCGAGAAGGAATCGGGTGTGACATTGACTATCCCCATGATGAGGGGACGGGAAAGGGAGAAACGGAATTTGCCGCAGATCAGCATGGAAAAAGGGCGCCAGAGCGCCCCGGATCAGACTGCCGCTGCCGGCTTCGCGCTGCTTGCGCTGCTGCCATCCTGGGGCGGAGTGGAAGGCGAGACCGGCGGCTGGGTCGGTTTGGGGGGTCTCGGTTCCCTGCCTTCCATGATGTCGTTGATCTGATCCGAATCGATCGTCTCCCACTCCAGGAGCGTTTTGGCCATCAGCTCGACCTTGTCGGCATTTTCCTCGATCAGCCTGCGCGCAAGCCTGTACTGGTTCTCTATGATGCTGTGGATCTCGCTGTCGACCTTCTGCATGGTCGCTTCCGACAGGTTCTTGTGCGTGGTGACCGAGCGCCCGAGGAACACCTCGCCCTCGTTCTCGCCGTACACCATGGGGCCGAGCGAGTCGCTCATGCCCCATTGCGTCACCATGCGGCGAGCAAGGTCGGTGGCGCGTTCGATATCGTTGCCGGCACCTGTCGTCATCTGCTTCATGAACACTTCTTCCGCGATCCTGCCGCCCATCAGCACGGCGATATTTTCCAGAATGCGGTCCCGGTTCATGCTGTAGCGATCCTCGGAGGGAAGCTGCATCGTGACGCCGAGCGCTCGCCCCCTCGGGATGATGGTGACCTTGTGCACGGGATCCGTGCCCGGCAGGAGCCTCGCCACGATCGCATGCCCCGCCTCGTGATAGGCGGTATTCCTGCGCTCCTCTTCCGGCATCACCATGGAGCGGCGCTCCGCACCCATCATGATCTTGTCCTTGGCGCGCTCGAAATCTTCCATATCGACCAGGCGCTTGTTGGTTCTGGCGGCGAAAAGCGCAGCCTCGTTCACCAGGTTGGCGAGATCGGCCCCGGAAAACCCGGGCGTGCCCCGCGCAAGAACGGAAGCGGAAACGTCCGGGGCGATCGGCACTTTCCTCATGTGCACGAGCAGAACCTGCTCGCGCCCGCGTATGTCGGGCAATGGCACCACAACCTGTCTGTCGAAGCGCCCCGGGCGGAGCAATGCGGGATCGAGCACGTCGGGGCGGTTCGTCGCAGCGATCACGATCACCCCGGAGACCCCTTCGAAGCCGTCCATTTCAACCAGAAGCTGGTTCAGCGTCTGCTCGCGCTCGTCGTTGCCGCCGCCGAGTCCCGCCCCGCGCTGCCTGCCCACAGCATCGATCTCGTCGATGAAAACGATGCAGGGCGCGTGCTTCTTCGCCTGGTCGAACATGTCACGCACACGGGATGCGCCAACGCCGACGAACATTTCGACGAAATCCGAACCCGAAATGCTGAAGAAAGGCACCTTGGCCTCCCCCGCGATCGCACGGGCGAGCAGAGTCTTGCCCGTGCCCGGACTGCCGACGAGCAGCACGCCGCGCGGGATGCGCCCGCCCAGCTTCTGGAATTTGGAAGGATCCCTGAGGAAATCGACGAGTTCGCTCACTTCCTCCTTGGCTTCCTCGCAACCCGCCACATCGGCAAAAGTGATCGGATTCGAACTCTCGTCAAGCAGTCTCGCCTTGCTCTTTCCGAAGGAAAAGGCTCCGCCCTTGCCCCCGCCCTGCATCTGGCGCATGAAGAATACCCAGACGCCGATCAGGAGCAGCATCGGGAACCAGGAAACGAAAATGTTCATCAGCATGGAAGGCTCTTCTTCCGGCTTGGCTTCGATCAGCACGCCGTATTTCAGGAGATCGCTGACCAGCCACGGATCCGACGGGGAATAGGTGACGAAGTGCTTTCCATCCGTCTTGACGCCTTTCAGGAGATGTCCCTCGATCGTCACTTTCGCGACCTGCCCCTGCTTCACCTCGCCGATGAACTGGGAATATTCCAGCTGTCCCTGGGTCGCATGCCGCGCACTGAACTGGTTGAAAACCGACATCAGCACGAGCGCAATGACGAGCCAAATGACAATGTTTTTCAGCAGACTGTTCAACTTCTCTCCTTAGGTCGCCCTGTTCAAATTCAATTCTAAACCGATTTTATTCAATGTGTAACAATTTTTCCCATTCCCAGCAGGTAAACTTCGCTGCTCCTGTCGCGCGAAGCTTTCGGCTTGCGCGTGGAGACCTTCCCGAAATTCGCCTTCATGGCTTTCAGGTAGTCTTCGTATCCCGAACCCTGAAAAATTTTGACCAGAAAATTCCCGCCAGGTTTCAGATGGGTTATGCAAAAATCCAGGGCAAGTTCCGCCAGATGCATGCTCCTCGCCTGATCTGTCACGTCCACACCCGTTATGTTGGGGGCCATATCCGAAATTACAAGATCGATTTCGCGCCCTTCCAGGCTTTTTTCCAGTCTCGCGAGCGCTTCTTCTTCCCTGAAGTCGCCCAGGATGAATGTCACCCCTTCGATCGGCATCATCGGCAGGATGTCGAGGGCGATCACCCTGGCCCCCTTTTCGACCGCAACCTGCGACCAGCCCCCCGGAGTCGATCCCAAGTCGACCAGGGTCATCCCGGGCTTGACGAGTTTGTCCTTTTCGATGATTTCCATCAGCTTGAATGCCGAACGCGAGCGGTATCCCTCGCTCCTGGCGCGCTTGACGTAAAAATCGGTGACATGCTCGCGCATCCATGCGCGGCTGGTTTTGCTGCGTTTCATCGGTTAAAATGATTTATTTGGAAACAACATGCTCAGTCCCGCCCAAAAGCGCTTTCTCAGCGGCAAGGCCCATCTCGTCAATCCCGTCGTCATCGTCGGCAAGAACGGCCTGTCGAAATCCGTTCTCGACGAGATCGATTCCGCCCTGAAGAGCCACGAGCTCATCAAGATCAGGTTCCTCTCAGGCGAAAAGGAAGAACGGGAAGCTGCGCTCGAATCCATCTGCGGGGAACTTTCCGCCCATCCGGTCAAGCATATCGGAAAAATCCTGGTCATCTACAGGCAGGCCGAAAAGCCCGGGCTGATCCTGCCCTAAACCCTCCTCCCGGGCAAGACGAGGAAAAGACCGAGCAGGCTCTGGATCAGATAAAGGATGCTCGATATGCCGTGCCATGCCCTGAACCTGTCCTTGAAGACGCTTTGCATCACGTCCCTGGGAAGGGCTGCTTCCTTCAGATGTTCGATGATCGGCTGTATGCCGAAATGGGCGGCAAGCGTGAGAAGCAGCATCGCCAGGACCGCCCAGAAAAATCCTTCCTTCAATGCCGACCCGCCCAGGCGGGTAATCCGGTAAACGAGAAGATAGCTGCCGCAGACCATCCCGATGTAGGAAATCACCGCGAACATCTTTCCCGCCAGCATTCCGGCCAGCATCCTGTCCGGAAGGGAGGCGAAAAGCACCGGCGCCACCATGTAGCCGGTGATCCACAGTCCGCCAACCCACAGGGTAACGGCGATTTCCTGCAGGCTCTCGGCCGGATTCTTCATCAGACGTATTTCACGTCCAGGATTTCGAGTTCGCGCAGGCCGCCCGGAGCCACCACCTCGGCGACATCGCCCTCGGATTTTCCGATCAGCGCACGAGCGATGGGGGAACTCACAGAGATCTTGCCCAGTTTGATATCGGCCTCGTCGTCGCCGACGATCTGGTAGGTTACGATGTCCCCCGAGGATAAATCTTCGAGTTCGACCGTCGCACCGAAAACGCAACGCCCGTCGGCGTCGAGCAGCGCGGGATTGATGATCTGCGCATTGGAAAGCTTCGCCTCGAGTTCCGCAATTCTGCCCTCGATGAAACTCTGCCTGTCCTTGGCCGCGTCGTATTCCGCATTTTCTGAAAGATCGCCGTGCGACCTCGCCTCTGCAATCGCGGCAATCACGTTGGGCCTCTCGACCGTCTTCAAGTGATGCAGTTCGGCCCTCAGCATTTCCGCTCCCGTGACCGTCAATGGAATTTTGACCATAGTGTTTCCCTGTTATTGATTCCGATGCAGTCCCTGAAGGCTGTAGGCATTGAGTTCCTGCATGTGCTGTATGCCGATGCAGGCCGCCTTGGCCTCGGACATCGTGGTGTAATAAGTCACCCTGCCGTGCAGGGCGGCATTCCTGATCGAATAGGAATCCCTGATCGCCCCCTTCTTTTCCTCAACCGTATTGACGATAAGGTCGATTTCGCGATTCTTGATCATGTCGACGACATGGGGGCGGCCTTCCGCAACCTTGTTGACCGTAAATACTGAAATTCCGGCCTGAGCGAGTTCGAGGGCCGTGCCTCGCGTGGCATAGATCCCGAATCCCAGGGAAGACAATATCCTCGCGATTTCAACAGCCTTGGGCTTGTCCACCTGCTTCACGCTGATAAAGGCATTGCCCGAAGTGGGCAATTTCACCCCTGCGGCAAGCTGGGATTTCACGAAAGCCTCCGGGAAGCTCATGCCCACTCCCATGACTTCACCGGTGGATTTCATCTCCGGACCGAGCAGCGTATCGACCCCGGGGAATTTGATGAAGGGGAACACGGCTTCCTTGACCGAATAATGGGAAGGAATCACTTCGTCTTTCACGCCCTGCTCGTCCAGGCTTTTCCCGGCCATGGCGCGCGCCGCGATCTTGGCAAGCTGCAATCCCGTCGCCTTGGAGACGAAGGGCACGGTGCGGGATGCACGCGGATTGACTTCGAGCACATAAACGTCCCGGCCCTGAATCGCGAACTGGATGTTCATGAGCCCGACGACTTTCAGGGCATGCGCCAGCAGCACGGTCTGCCTTCTCAATTCCGCCTGTATGTCATCCGAAAGGGAAAAAGGCGGGAGAGAGCAGGCAGAATCCCCGGAATGGACTCCGGCTTCCTCGATATGCTCCATGATGCCGCCGATCAACACCCTTTTTCCATCGCATACGGCATCCACGTCGACTTCCAGCGCATCGTTGAGGAACCTGTCGAGCAGGACGGGGGAGTCGTTCGAAACGCTGACCGCCTCCTTCATGTAGCGCTCCAGATCCTCCTGCCTGTGGATGATCCGCATCGCGCGCCCGCCCAGGACATAGCTCGGACGCACCACGAGCGGATAGCCGATTTCCCCGGCGAGCCGCAAGGCTTCCTTCTCGTCCCTCGCAGTGCGATTCGGCGGCTGCCTGAGCCCCAGCTCGTCTATCATCTTCTGGAAGCGTTCGCGGTCTTCCGCGCAGTCGATCATGTCGGGGCTCGTGCCGATGACGGGGACGCCGTTGGCTGCGAGATCGTCCGCAAGTTTCAGCGGCGTCTGCCCGCCGAACTGGACGATGACTCCGACCGGCTTCTCGACCGCCACGATTTCGAGCACGTCTTCCAGAGTCAGTGGCTCGAAATAGAGCCTGTCGGACATATCGTAGTCGGTCGAGACGGTTTCCGGATTGCAGTTCACCATGATCGTTTCAAAGCCGTCGGAGCGCATGGCGAGCGCCGCATGCACGCAGCAGTAGTCGAATTCTATCCCCTGCCCGATGCGGTTCGGGCCTCCCCCCAGAACCATGATTTTCTTCCTGGAAGATGGACGCGATTCGCATTCTTCTTCGTAGGTCGAATACATGTAGGCGGTTTTGGTGTCGAATTCGCCCGCGCAGGTGTCGACCCGCTTGTAAACGGGGTGCAGGTTCATTTCCCAGCGTCTCGCGCGAACTTCGTCCTGGCTGCAATTCAGAAGCTTCGCCAGGCGCCTGTCGGAAAATCCGCTTCTTTTGAGCTTCCTCAATGCATCGCGATCGATTTCCCCCAGAGGCCTGCCCTTCAATGCCTTTTCCTGCAGCACCAGATCCTCGATCTGGGCGAGAAACCAGGGATCGATATCGGAGAGTTTCCTGATTTCGTCGAAAGAAAATCCGCTCCTGAAGGCATCGGCCACATACCAGATCCGCTCCGGCCCCGGGTCGCCAAGCTCGGCTTCGATCTCGTCAGTATCTTCGGTGATTTCGTCCAGCCCGTCCTTTCCCGTCTCGAGGCCCCTCAAAGCCTTCTGGAAGGATTCCTGGAAAGTGCGCCCCATCGCCATCACTTCCCCGACGGATTTCATCTGGGTGGTGAGCCTGTCATTCGCCTGGGGAAATTTCTCGAAGGCGAAGCGCGGTATCTTGGTGACCACGTAATCGATGGAAGGCTCGAAGGAAACCGGGGTGGCCCCACCGGTGATGTCGTTCTTCAGTTCGTCCAGCGTATAGCCCACTGCGAGCTTGGCAGCGACCTTCGCGATCGGAAATCCGGTCGCCTTGGAAGCGAGCGCAGAAGAGCGCGATACACGCGGATTCATTTCGATCACCAGCATTTTGCCGTCCCTGGGATTCACCGCGAACTGGACGTTGGACCCGCCGGTATCGACGCCGATCTCGCGCAGCACGGCGATCGATGCATCGCGCATGATCTGGTATTCCTTGTCCGTCAAAGTCTGGGCAGGAGCGACCGTGATCGAATCCCCGGTATGCACCCCCATGGGATCGAGATTCTCGATCGAGCAAATGATGATGCAGTTGTCGTTCCTGTCACGGACGACCTCCATCTCGTATTCCTTCCAGCCGATCACCGATTCCTCGATGAGGAGTTCGCGGGTAGGGGAAGCATCCAGACCGGATTCGCAGATGGCGACGAATTCTTCCTTGTTGTAGGCGATCCCCCCTCCGCTCCCCCCCATGGTGAAGGAAGGCCGGATGATCACGGGATAGCCGATGGATGCCTGGACCTGGAGCGCCTCCTCCAGGCTGTGGGCGATCATGGAGCGTGCGCTGGAAAGCCCGATCCTGGTCATCGCCGCCTTGAATTTCTCGCGATCCTCGGCCTTGTCTATGGCTTCCCGGGTTGCGCCTATCATTTCGACGCCGTGCTTCACGAGGACTCCGTGTTTGGCGAGATCGAGCGCGCAATTGAGCGCGGTCTGCCCGCCCATGGTGGGGAGCAGCGCATCGGGCTTTTCGATTTCGATGATCTTTTCCACCATCTGCCAGGTGATCGGCTCGATGTAGGTGGCATCCGCCATTTCGGGATCGGTCATGATCGTGGCGGGATTGGAATTGACCAGGATCACGCGATAGCCTTCCTCGCGCAGCGCCCTGCAGGCCTGCGCTCCGGAATAGTCGAATTCGCAGGCCTGTCCGATCACGATCGGGCCGGAGCCGATGATCAGTATGCTTTTGATGTCTGTACGCTTCGGCATGTCAGGTCCTCGCTCCTTCCATCTGCGACACGAACCTGTCGAAAAGATAATCCACATCTCCCGGGCCCGGGCTCGCCTCGGGATGCCCCTGGAAACAGAAAGCCGGCCTGTCTTTCAGGGAAAACCCCTGCAGGCTGCCGTCGAACAGGGAGATGTGGGTGATTTTGGCATTTTGCGGCAAGGTGGCGGGATCGACCGCGAAGCCGTGATTCTGGCTGGAAATCACCACCTTTCCGGTATCCAGGTCCTGAACGGGATGATTCGCGCCGTGATGCCCGAATTTCATCTTGAGAGTTTTGGCGCCTACTGCGAGCGCGAGCAGTTGATGCCCAAGACAGATGCCGAAAAGCGGGATCTTCGTCTCCAGAAGTTCCCCGATCGCGACAACTGCGTAATCGCAGGGCTCGGGGTCTCCGGGGCCATTGGAAAGAAAGATGCCGTCCGGCTTCAGCGCCAGCACGTCGCGGCTCGTGGCCCTGGCGGGGAGAACGGTCACCCTGCAACCGCGGCTCGCGAGCATGCGCAGGATGTTGCGCTTGATGCCGTAATCGAAGGCCACCACATGATATTTCGGATTTTCCAGCTTGCCGTAGCCATGGCCGAGACGCCATTCGCACTCGTCCCATGCGTAGGGCTCATCGCAACTCACCACCTGGGCGAGATCCATTCCGGAGAGCCCCGGAAATTCGCGCGCAAGGCTAATCGCCTTTACCTCGTCGATATTGCCTGCCATGATGCAGGCATTTTGCGCGCCTTTTTCCCGCAGGATCCGGGTGAGCTTTCGGGTGTCGATATCGGCTATCGCAACCACGCCGTTTTCGGCGAGATATTCCGCAAGTCCCTGCTTCTCCCGCCAGTTGGACGAGGCAAGGGGCAGATCCCGGATCACGAGGCCGCTCGCGTAGATGCTGCCCGATTCGACATCCTCCGAATTGGCGCCGGTATTGCCGATATGGGGATAGGTCAGGGTGACGATCTGCCTGCAGTAGGAAGGGTCTGTCAGGATCTCCTGATAACCCGTCATCGACGTATTGAAAACAATTTCGCCTGCGCTCGCCCCTGCCGCACCGATGGATCTGCCGCGAAAGATTGTGCCATCTGCGAGCGCAAGAATTGCAGTCTGTGGCACTGTTAAAGACTCCTAGGATGCTGGATGATAGAAGGAATGGCTGAATCGGGTCCGAACCATATAGACGGCAATTATACTATCAAAGCGGCGCCTTCATCAACGCAGACCCAACACGTCGCGCATGTCATAGAGGCCAGCATCCCTCCGGAAGAGGAAACGGGCGGCGCGCAGTGCGCCGATTGCGAAGGTGGCGCGGCTCCCCGCCTTGTGCGTAACCTCGATGCGCTCCCCGGTTCCGGCGAAAAGGACGGTATGGTCCCCCACGATGTCCCCTCCCCTGACGGTCGCGAAACCGATCGTCGCGGCAGAACGCTCCCCGGTCACCCCTTCCCTGCCATAGACGGCGCATTCATCGAGGTTCCTTCCCAGCGCAGCGGCAACCACCTCGCCCATTTTGAGCGCGGTCCCGGAAGGGGCGTCGACCTTGTGGCGGTGATGGGCCTCGATGATTTCGACATCGTAATCGTCGCCCAGCACCTTCGCCGCGACTTCCAGAAGCTTGAAGGCGAGATTCACCCCGACGCTCATGTTCGGCGCGAAAACGATCGGAATGTCCTCGGAAGCTTCGGCAATGCGGGATTTTTCCTCCTGGGAAAATCCGGTCGTTCCGATCACCATGCCGATCTTCATGCTGCGGCAGAAATCGAGGTGAGCGAGCGTCGCTTCCGGCCGCGTGAAATCGATCAGCACGTCCGCCCCCGGCAGCGCCTTTTTCATGTCGCTGCTGATTTTCACGCCGCATGGCGAACCGATCAATTCGCCCGCATCCTTGCCGACGCAGGCATTCCCCTCCCGGTCGAGCGCGGCATGGAGCATCAGATCATCGGCATCGAAAATGGCGGACAGGAGGCTGTGCCCCATCCGCCCGGAAGTGCCCGCAATCGCGACCCTGATCATGTCAGAACCAATCGAGGAGTCTGGCGAAGAAGCCTTTCTTCTCCGGGGTGGAGAACAGCAGCGGCGCTTCCGGAAGCCCCTTGCCCTCGACTTTCGCCAGACTGTCGCCGTCGAAATAAACCGCCATCTTGTTCTGGGTTACTTTCCCCTTGCCGTCGTCGTAACGGTAGACATAGTCCCAGCGGTCCTGGTGGAACACGTCCATCACCAGCGGGCTGCCGAGTATGGCCTGGACCTGAGAACGGCTCATGCCCGGACTCAGTTCGTCGATTTCTTTCTGGGTAACATAATTTCCCTGCCGGATCGGCACATGATACTCGCTGAGCGCGGAACAGGAGGCAAGCAGGAAGAGCAGCAGGAAAAGGGATATGCGCATGGCTGTTTCAAAAGGCGTTCAAACGCTATATCATACAGGAAAACAAACTACCTGGCATAAGGCTATGAGCAACGCGAGCGATCTCAAAAATATCGGCCTCAAGGCAACGCTGCCCCGGATCAAGATCCTGGACCTGTTCGAGAACAACCCGGTCCATCACCTGACTGCGGAAGACGTGTACAAGCTTTTGATCAACGAAGGCATGGACACCGGCCTTGCCACGGTTTACAGGGTGCTCACGCAATTCGAGCAGGCAGGGCTCCTGGTGCGCCATCATTTCGAGGGCGGCAAGGCGGTTTACGAACTCAACAAGGGAACCCATCACGACCATATCGTCTGCCTGCAATGCGGACGCGTGGAAGAATTCTACGACGCCGAGATCGAACGCAGGCAGACCAAAATCGCGAAAGAAAAGGGGTTCCAGGTCTCGGATCATTCCCTCTACCTTTACGCCGACTGCATCAAGCCGAACTGCCCCCACAAACCTAAAGCCTGAGCATTTCCCGCGCGTGAGTGCGCGTCGTATCCGTGATCTCGACGCCGCCCAGCATCCTTGCAATTTCCTCGACCCTTCCTTCGGCATCGAGCAGCTGCGCGCGGCTTCTGCCGTTTTCCTTGGAAATTGAAAACTGCCAATCCGCAAGAGAGGCCACCTGGGGCAGATGGGTCACGCACAACACCTGCCTGTCGCGCCCCAGTTTCGAGAGCAGCCTCCCCACGATTTCGGCAACGCCCCCCCCTATCCCAACATCCACCTCGTCGAAAATCAATGTCTGAACCTTTTGCGCACGGCTTCCCATCACCTGGATCGCGAGGCTGATCCTGGAAAGCTCGCCGCCGGAGGCGACTTTCGAAAGGGATCTCAATGGCATCCCGGGATTCGCCGAAACGAGGAATTCCACCTTTTCCATGCCGTGCGAATCGCCCTCCTCCAGCGCTTCCAGATGTACCTCGAAAACGCCGCCTGCCATGGACAGTTGCCGCATCGATTCGGTCACACCGACGGAAAGCTGCTGCGCCATTTCATGCCTTATTTCGCTCAGTTTCCCGGCAAGTTCCAGATAATGCTTTCTCGCCAAATTCTCCTTCTCCAGCATCGCCTCCAGGTCGCCCGCGCTTTCCAGTTCAAGGAGGCGCAACTTCGCCTTTTCCAGCATGGCAGGCAGCTCTTGAGGAGAAACACGATACTTGCGCGCCATGGAATGCACGGCATCGATCCTCGCATCCAAAGCCTGCAATCTTTCCGGGTCCAGATCGAGCCTGTCGACATAATGCCTGAGCGCGTGAACCGCCTCTGCTATCTGGATTTGCGCGGCATCGATGAAAGGCCGGATCGACGCGATTTCGGGGTCGAACGATTCGATGGAAGCCAGGCGGGAATCGGCTGAACTCAGCCCGGCAGAGCACGCCTCGTCCGACTCGGAAAGAACATCCAGGGCATATCTCGCCCCTTCCAGCAGGCTCACCGCATGGGACAGCCTGCCGTGCTCGCGAAGCGTCTCTTCCCATTCATCGGAATCGAAAGCAAGGCGGGAAAGCTCGTTCGCCTGCCAGGAGAGGCTCTCCCTTTGCGCATCGGCTTCAAGCCGGTTTTCCTCGAACCGGAGACGGGCTTGCATGAGATGCGACCACGCCCTGTAGGCTTCCGAAACTTCCATTGCAAGCTTTTCAGCTCCGGCGAGTCCGTCCAGCATTTCCCGCTGCATGGCGGGTTTCAACAAGGACTGGTGCGCATGCTGACCGTGGATGTCGACCAGATATTCGCCCGCCTCCCGCAATTGCTGCAACGTGACGCTCCTGCCATTGACGTAGGCCCTCGACCGCCCGGAAGCATCGACGATGCGCCGCAGCAGGCAGAACCCGTCGTCGCCTTCGAGGTCGAGCTCCCCCAGCCATTTCGCAAATTCCGGAATGCCTTCGATAAAAAACTCCGCGTTGATTTCGGCGCGCTCGGCACCCGCCCTCACCACGCCCGCATCCGCGCGCTCTCCCAGGGCGAAGGCGAGCGCATCGACAAGTATCGATTTCCCTGCCCCGGTTTCCCCGGTGAAAACCGTGAATCCCGATTTGAAATCGATCTCGACCTTCTCCACGATGGCGAAGTCAAGGATTCCGAGCCGCTGCAGCATCAGAAGCTCTCGCTCCAGTGCAGCTTCTCCCTCAGCGTATGGAAATAGTTATGCCCCTGGGGATGGAGCAGGCGTATCATTTTTTCGTACCGCCTCACGAAAACGCTGTCCCCTTCCTTGAGGTCGCAATGGGAGTGGCTGTCGAAATGCACGCGCGAATCGCCGCTTTTCTTCATGATGATCTCGATAAGCGAATCCCCGCCGATCACGATCGGCCTGTTGCTCAGGGTATGCGGATTGACGGGAACCAGCGCGATCATGGGAAGCCCCGGATAGAGGATGGGCCCTCCGGAAGAGAGTGCATAGGCGGTCGAGCCTGTCGGGGTTGCGACGATCAGCCCGTCGGATCTTTGCGTATAGACGAACAGCCCGTTTATCCTGACCTCGAATTCGATCATGCTTCCGGTGATGCCGCGGTGGACGACCACGTCGTTGAAGGCGAGTCCGCTGAACACTTTCTCATTCTTGTGCACGACCCAGGCTTCCAGCAGCATCCTGTTCTCGGTGACATAGTTGCCGTCGAGCATGGCGCCTATGGTTTCCAGCATGGAATCGATGGAAATGTCGGTGAGAAACCCCAGCCTGCCCTGGTTCACGCCAACCAGCGCGACCCCGTAAGGGGCGAGAGTCCTCGCGATGTTGAGCATGGTGCCGTCGCCCCCCAGAACGATCGCAAGATCGGCGGCCCTGCCTATCTCGTCGAGATCGAGGACGGGGAAATCGCTCCCGGCGACGTTGTCCGCGGTCAGCTTGTCCTGGATCACGGAAATGCCCCGGCCTTCGAGAAATTTCCCGAGGCGTGCGAGGGGTTCTGCGATCTCCGGACTCTTGTATTTCCCGATCAGCGCGACGGTTTTGAAATGGTTTTCCATGGGTGCGATTAAACCATGCGTACAGGACAAATTCAAACGAGTCCGAGGGCGACGTGTATCGCGTCCTGTTCGGTATCGATCCGCCTGATCCCGATCAGGTCGAACAGCCTGAAGCGCCCCACCGTGGTCGAAAGCGGTTTTTCGAGGGAAGGAATTTTATCCAGCATGATCCCGATGCGATTCCCCTCGGATTTGAAGTAGGGCTTTCCTTCGATGGCGGATTCGACCCGATCCGAGCCCGACGCCGCCTGGAAGGCGGCAATCGCAATGGTGCCGAAAATCCGCCCGAGCAGGGTGTCGCTCGCCGAACTGGCTTCCTCGGAATATTGCATCCAGACAGTGCGGTTCGGCCAGTCCACCTCGAGAAATTTGAAATCCACCCTGAGTTCGGTATCCACTGAATTTCGAGTAACCAGGACAACGGTTCCCTGTTCGGGGGTCAGGATCAGATCCTTCACTTCGGTTTTCTTCGAATCGACGGATTTTTTCAGTTCATCCAGCAGCAGCGCGCGCGGCAGGATGATGCCGTCCCGGGCGAGCCCGGGTAGCCTGCCCTGCGCCTTCAAGGCGTCGATCTTCTCGAGAAGGGAGCCTCCTGCGAAAGCCTGCGCGCCAAAGACCAGAGCCGAAAAAAAGAACGCGATGCGGATCCAATTCATCCCCGGATGATAGCATCAGGCGAGAAGCGCCGCCACGATCCCTGTAATGAAGATGCCGTCGAAGCTTCCCGCCCCGCCTATGGAAGCGATGGGCGCGCCCATTTTCTTCAACTCCTTCAGATGCAGCAGGTCGGAACCGATCAGCACCCCCAGGGTTCCGCTGATATAGGCAAGCGGCGCAGCCTGCCTGGCATCGAGCAGATAGGATATGGCTGCCGCAGTGACAGGCGCGAGAAAGACAGGCATCCCTATGCCTATTCCAGGAAGCTGGCGGCTCACCTTCCAGCTCAGGAGGGTGACAACAGAAACCGCGGTCAGGAGGGCTGCGGGCTCGAACGAATGATGCTTCAGGAGATAAATGCAGAACGCAACGGGAACGACGCACCCCCCGACATTGACCGTAATCCGGGTCGCACCTTCTTCCGCTTCCGCCTTCATGTCGAAAAGCGGAAGATTGATCATGCTCCCGAACAGGATGGTCATGAAAAGGAGATAGGCGGACTCGGCGGAAAGCCCGAGCTTGTCGAAAGCGATCGTCAGAATGCCGATCTGGACGAATGCCACAAAAAACATGAAGGCTGCGACGAGCAGCAAAAAGCGCATCGGCATGATGCCATCCCTGAACAGTTTATTCCATTAAACCCGATTTTTCAGGGATGATCCAGCCTGTCTTGCGTTTCCCTGTTCGAATTCGCGCGGGCGAGAAAACTTGCCGCCATCGTTTTGTAGAGGGGCGTTGGGCAGACGATGCGGGAAACCGCGTAGGCGATCATGGAAGCCGCCATCAACGGGATGGTCATGTTATGGTTGTCGGTCATTTCCATCACGATGACGAAAGCCGTGATCGGCGCCTGGACCACGCCTGAAAAATAGGCGACCATGCCGAGAGTTGCCAGCGCACCGGCAGGCGCATCGGCGAACACATCGGCGAGGTTGGCTCCGAAGCCCGCGCCCACTGCAAGGGAGGGGGCGAATATCCCGCCGGGTATGCCGCTCAGGTAGGAAACGATGGTGGCGAGCATCTTGAGTATGCCGTAGTCCTGCGGAATGCTGGAAGTGCCTTCCAGGATATGCTTGGCTTCGCTGTAGCCCGTGCCGTAGGTGGAACTGCCGGATACAATTCCGATGAGTGCGAGAACCAAGCCGCAGGCTGCGGCGAACCGGACGGGGTATTCCTTCATGAAAACGCCCACTCTCTGCGGCATCATCCTGTCCGCATTGAGCAGCGTCAGGCTGAATATTCCGCCCATGATGCCTCCCGCGACGCCGCAAATCAGAACGTAAATCCAGCCCTGGCTGAATCCCAGGGAGTCGTTGGTATGGCCGAAATAAGTGTAGTTGCCGAGCATCGCCAGGGACGCCATCCCTGCCACGATAATGGCCGTCAGGACCGCGCCGCTGGTGCGTTCCTCGAAGGAGCGGCTCATTTCCTCGATGGCGAAAACGATGCCCGCAAGCGGAGTGTTGAATGCGGCAGCGACTCCTGCCGCTCCCCCTGCCAGAATCAGGCTGCGCTCGACGTCGACTCTTGAAAAGAAACCCAGGCGTCCCAGGGCATGCATGATCGATGCGCCGATCTGAACGGTCGGTCCTTCGCGCCCTGCGGATGCGCCCGAAAAAAGAGCGAGCAGGGTCATGGAAACCTTCCCCGCCGCGATTCTGAGGGAAAGCACCGATTCGCGCGCTTCAGGGTCCGCAATCTTGAGCGCGGCGATGGTTTGCGGAATGCCGCTCCCCTGAGAACCGGGAAAGTATTTGCGGGTGATGGCAACCACCATGGCAAGTCCCAAAGGGGTGACGAGCAGCGGCAGATAGGGAGAGACGTTGATCAGATCGTGGAATATGTCGTTGGCATAGGCGCTTGCGACTGCGAACAGCACCGCGACCATCCCGACGCAAACCGCTCCGCCCCAGAATATGAGCCTGCGCTTCCAGTGGCTGGTCGAAAACCAGATGTATTTCGAGCGGCGGTAAAAGCGGTTCTGCATGGAAAAAGTATATCAGAGTTTCAGGAAGCTCTGAACAACCCCCGCGAGTTTCTCAGCCGACATCCGAAACGCCCGCGCGCAGCAACTGGCGGTGAATCACCCACATCCCGACAGAGGCAATCCCGACCACGACAATCCACTCGAAAGGTCCCATTGATGTCAGGCCGAAAAAGCCATCCATGAGCGAACTGTAAACCGCAACGATATGGAAAAGCACAGCGCCCCCCAGAATCGCCCATACTCCCCAGCGCTGGCGCCAGGTGGCAGAAGCCCCCCTTTCGATGACGGAAACGCGAAACACGGCATAGAGCGCCATGAACACAATGACGGAAACCGCGCCGGTTCTCCCTTCCATGGGATCGCTGTCCATAAAATAGAAATTGACGTAAACGAACAGGGAAAAAAAGGCGATGGCGAATCCGGTGACAAGGGCGAACTTGGTCGTATCGTACAAGAAATGCTCGAGGGACTGCCTCTTGAACACGGGAGTCATGAAAGTCAGGATCGTCGTGGGAATGCCTATGGTGAGCATATCTATCCAGGTAATGTAGCGCGGGCTCAGCGGGAATTCCAGCCCTACGAAGCCGGAGAACAGAATGAAGAAAAGCGTGTAAATGTTCTTGGTGAGGAAGAGCCGGGAGACGCGCCTGATGTTGTAGATGATCCTGTCGCCTTCCTCGGAAGCTGCGGGAAGATAGGTGAAGGCATCCTTCAGGAGGATGATGTCGGAGACATCTCTCGCCGCGGCAGATCCGCTGTTCATGGCGACTCCGATATCGGCCTGCTTGAGTGCAGGGATGTCGTTGAGCCCGTCGCCCACCATGCCGACAAATTCTCCCGATTCCTGCAGGCACTTGACGATCTGCATTTTCTGCTGCGGATCGAGGCGCCCGAAAAACTGGCCGCGCGCAATTGCTCCTGAAAATTCCGGGGAGCCCGTGGGCGGCAAATCCTCGCCGTTCAGAAGATCACCGTGCACCGACATTCCGGCTTCCCTGGCCAGAGCCGCAACGGTTTCCGGATGATCCCCGGAAAGAATCTTGAGCCTGACATCGCGCGACTCGTAGAACCGGATCGCATCCGCGACATCGGGCCTGAGTTCGTCGCGCAGCACGATGAAGGCCAGAAGGGAAAGTTCCTCCCTATGAGGAATGGGCTGCGATGTCGCGCCGAATGCAAGCACGCGAAATCCCTTCTGCCTGAAATCCGTCAGCATCGATTCCTGCGAAGCGCTCAGGTTTCTCCCGCAAAGCGCTTCCGGCGCCCCGAGCCACAAGGAAATTTCACTTCCATCCTCATCCCTCACCCGCACGGCGCTCATCTTCTGCCCGGAAGAAAAGGGGAATTCATCGAGGACTTCGCAGCGCATGCCGGGATACTTCGCTTCGATGGCGAGCAGGGTCTGGTTCTTCTCCCCGACGGATGCCGTGAAAAGCCTTATCCTGCGCACCGTCTCGTCGTAGGAAGAATCCAGAAAGACGAGTTCCTCGAAATTCAGCCTGTTGGTGCCGAGGGTTCCGGTCTTGTCCATGCAAAGGGTGGTGATGTGGCTCATGGATTCGATGGCGCAAAGCCGCTGCACCAGCACATGGCGCTTTGCGGCGCGCAATGAGCCGAGTGCGAAGGCGAGCGTCAGGATCAGCACCAGCCCTTCTGGAACCAGGGATTTGATCACGGTCACGATGGAAAGGATATTGGCAGCGACCGGCACCTGCTTGATGAAATTCGCCAGCAGCAGGAGCAGCACGAAAAGGACCATCACCGCAGTCAGAACCTGAATGATCGAATTGACATCGTGCTGAAGGGGGGAGCGCATGTTCCTGTATTTCCGCGCCTGCTCGGAAAGCGCGTTGGCCCTGGATTCGGTTCCCACGCCGGTTGCGACGTAACGCCCCGATCCCCTCATGCAATAGCTTCCGGAGAAAACCGCCTCCCCGCGCCTTTTCTCCACGGCATGCGATTCTCCGGTGAGCAGGGATTCGTCCATGAAGGCCGGCACGGACGAGACCAGGATGCCGTCCGCGACGATCTGGTCGCCCGGGCCGAAAACGACCAGGTCGTCCCTGACGACCTCCTCGCTCCTGATTTCGATCTCCAGCCCTTCCCTGATCACGACCGCGGTCTTCCTGCGCAGCAGGGCTATCCTGTCCAGCGCCCATTTGGCGCGCAGTTCGCCGGCTATCCCGACAAGCATGTTGCCCAAAGTCACCATGGACAGGAAAAGGGCGTCGCTGTAGGATTTGATGGAAAGCAGCGCTGCGATCGAACCTGCCAGAATGCCGTTGAACAGGGTGACGATATTGCTGCCGAGGATTCCTGAAACCGGGCGGGAAGTGGTCTTTTTGACCCAGTTCGTCTGCCCGTCGCGTACCCTTTGGGCGACCTCTTCATGGGTCAGGCCGCCTTCCTTCACGGCGGGAATATCCGAAATTTTGCGCATCAGGCTTTATAACAAAAAGGAGTCGATGCAGGCAACCCTTCAAGGCGCATGCGTATTGCATGAAGCGGACGGCAATTCGGTATACAATCGGCTTTCTGAAAAAGGATAAACATGCTCCTGCTCGGCCTTGACCTTGAAACCGGCGGCGAATTCAATGCTTCCGGAGACCGCAATTTCATCATCGAAATCGGTATGGTATTGTGGGACACGGATTTCGGCCAGCCCGTCGAAATTTTTTCCGTTCTCGTCGACAACGACCGCCCGATATCGCCGGAAGCTGCGGAGTATACCGGAATATCGGATGCGCTCCTGAAAAAGCACGGATCGAAACCCGACATCAGGGTGCTCAATCCGGTCAAGGCGCTGCTGGAAAAGGCAGATTATATCGTGGCCCACAACGGGCGGGATTTCGACCGCCCGCTGATGGAAGATTTCTTCAGCCGGCAAAGCCACAGGATGCCGGTCAAGCCCTGGATCGACACCCTGTACGACGTGGACTACCCGAGAAACTGCACCAGCCGCAATCTCACCTATCTCGCAGGTTTCCACGGCATCCTGAACAGCTTCCCGCACCGGGCCGTGACGGATGTGCTGACCATGCTGACCGTCCTGTCGCGCTACGACATCGCATCGGTGATCGCCAACGCGAGCAATCCACGCCTCATCGTCAAGGCGGAAGTCGGCTTCAGCGAACGGGAAAAAGCCAAGGCGAAGCGCTTCAACTGGGAAACCCCAGGGGGAAGGACCGGAACGAAATTTCCCAAAAGCTGGGTCAGGATCATACGCGAAGACCAGCTGGAAGCCCTGAAGCAGGAATGCGACTTCCCCGTCGTGATTCTGGAGCGCCTGAAACCCGCCTCGGCCTAGGAGTTCCCTAGCGTCCTCCGCCCATACCCCCTCCGGGTCCCATGCCGCCTCCCATCCCGCCTCCAGGCCCCATGCCGCCGCCGGAGCGGGGCATGTCGGGCAACTGCATGCCTTTTGCCTTGGCCCTTTC
>JAJZRP010000058.1 GCA_021802655.1 Pseudomonadota bacterium | reverse complement strand
CTCGACGAGCCCACCAACAACCTCGACATCAACAGCATACGCTGGCTCGAAGGCGTGCTCAACGAGCGCAACAACACCATGATCATCATTTCCCATGACCGCCACTTCCTGAACAGCGTCTGCACCCACATGGCCGACCTCGATTACGGCGAAATCAGGATCTATCCCGGCAATTACGACGACTACATGATCGCCTCCACCCAGGCGAGAGAGCGCCAGGCCGCCGATAACGCCAAGAAAAAGGCGCAGATCGCCGAGCTGCAGTCTTTCGTCAGCCGCTTTTCCGCGAACGCCTCCAAGGCGAGACAGGCGACTTCCCGGGCGCGCCAGATCGAGAAGATCAAGCTGGACGAGATCAAGCCTTCCAGCCGCGTTTCCCCCTACATCCGCTTCGAGCTCGAAAAGCCATTGAAACGCCTTGCCCTGGAAGTTGTGCATCTTTCCAAAGGGTTCGACGGCAAATCCGTGCTGCGGAACATCGATCTGATGGTCGACGCAGAAGACCGCATCGCCGTGATCGGACCGAACGGGATAGGCAAGACCACGCTGCTGAGAACCATGGTGGGCGATCTGGAGGCCGATTCGGGGCAGATCAGGTGGGCGGAAAAAGCCGAAATCGGCTATTTCGCCCAGGATCATTCCACGGATTTCGAAGAGGAGATGAGCGTTTTCGACTGGATGCGCCAGTGGGGGAAACCGGGAGACGACGATCAGGTCATACGCGGCACCCTGGGCCGCCTGCTTTTCTCGGGGGACGACGCCAAGAAAAGCGTCAAGGTGCTCTCGGGGGGAGAGAAGGGCAGAATGCTTTTCGGGAAACTGATCCTTTCCCGCCCCAATGTCCTGGTGATGGACGAACCCACCAACCATCTCGACATGGAATCGATCGAGTCGCTGAATCTCGCCCTCGAACTCTTCAAGGGGACGCTGATTTTCGTCAGCCACGACAGGGAATTCGTCTCGTCCCTCGCCAACCGGATCATCGAGCTGACTCCCTCCGGAATCGTCGATTATCACGGCAATTACGAGGATTACCTGCTCAGTTCAGGAACTCGGAATTGACGAGCGCATTTCTCACTTTCCTCCCTACCAGGAAATAGGCGATCAGCGCGACGAAGGGAATGGACGCCGCCTCGATCTCGACCGTGTTCAGGGCCCAGTGGAAATGCACAGCCAATGCGTCGCTGACATAGCCGATCAAATTGACCGTATAATAAGTGAACACGGCAATGGTGAGTCTTCCCACGGTCTGCTGAAGCCTGAGCTGCAGATGGAACCTGCGGTTCAATGCCGCGAGCAGGTCCTGGTTCTGCGCTTCCCGCCTGACGTCTATCCTGGTCCTGAGCAGCTGGCTCGCGTGGCTGATCCTGTTCGATAGCTGGTCGAGCGACTTCCCCGCCGATTCGCAGGTGTTTCTCGCGGGCTCCATGCGTCTGTTGAGGAACCCCCCCAATGTGGGAATGCCTTCGATGGGGGTTTCGCGCAATTCGGCCAGCCTGTTGGCCACCACGCCGAAATAGGCGCGTGTCGCGGCGAAACGGTAATAGGTTGAAGAAGTCAGGCTTTCCAGCTGGGCCGCGAACTTGGAAATGTCCTCGAGCAGCGCCTCGTCGTTCATCTCGCTTCCCTGCGAAATGGCGTCCGTGATCGTCGTCAATTGCGCGTCCAGCGCGGGTACTTTCGCGATCAGGCTGCGCGCCTCGGGAAGCGCGATGAGGGCGAGCATGCGGTAGGTTTCCACGTCGAGAATGCGCAGCAGAAGCCTGCCGTTCTGGGTTGGAAGCCTGCTGTTGGCGATGACCAGGAAGCGGCTGAAGCCATCCTTCCCGATACGAAAGTCCGTGAATACGAGGCTTGAACTGCTGCCCGCCCTTGAGCCCGCCAGGGTATCGGTTTCGAAATACGCTGCGATTTCAGCGAGGGAAGGCGGCGCATCGAGCGGATCGCCCCGCATGATGTCGACATGCGCTGCAACCAGCGTTTTCCCCGGGATTGTCGAGAGCCATTCATCCGGCACGTGATTCGCCGCCGGATCGGAAAAAGGCGCGTCTATCCTTCCCTGCCGCCTCACGAAAGTATAGCGGGTGAATTCCTGATGCCGCTCCACCTTCAGCCTGAATTCCCCCATATCCATGTGGAGGTTTTTCGATTCCTTCTCGGGGAGCGTCAAACCGTAAATTTTGCAAAGTTCGGCAAGGTGTTCCCATTCCTTCGCCCTTTCCGCCTCATTGACGAGCAGCGCGATACAGAATGCGCGCTCGGGCGGGTTCAGTTTTTCATACTGATGGGTATGGACTTCGTCGTTGAGTTCACAGCGCAGGCTGTAGTCTTCGGGCAGATTCATCGGGTCATATTGGCACAGGTTTTTTCAAAAAACAACGGCATGGTTGCGCCATTACCTGCGGACTTCTATGATTATAGGCATGCCTTTCCGACCGGTTGATCCATGAAGAAAAAAATACTGCTGCCCATCCTGTCCTTCGCAATTCTCGGGGGGGCAACGCTCGCATGGCAGCATTCGCGCGAGGACAAGGCAGCATCAAACAAGCTGACTCTTTACGGCAATGTCGACATCAGGCAAGTGCAGGTCGCCTTCAAGGGTTCCGAGCGCATCGCAAAAATGCTCGCCAGGGAAGGGGATGCTGTAAAGAAGGGGGAACTCCTTGCCATGCTGGAGACGGACAGGCTGAAAGCGAATGTCGAACTCAGGAAGGCCGAATTTTCCGCCCAGCAGCAGGTCGTGGAGCGCCTCGAATCCGGAAGCCGTCCGGAGGAAATCGGCAAGGCGAGAGCCGAGCTTGATGCCGCCAGAATCGATGCGGCAAATGCCGGGCGCACTTATGCCAGGCTGAAAGACCTTGCATCCCGCCACTTCGTCTCGGAACAGCAGGCCGACAATGCCAGGGCGGCTGCGGAAGCCGCTAGAGCCCGCTCAAAGGCGGCAGGTGAAGTGTTGCGGCTTGCCGTGAAAGGTCCGCGCAGGGAAGATGTCGATTCCGCAAAAGCCATTCTGGAAGCGGATCGCGCAGGGCTTTCTCTTGCAACCATAGATCTCGATGATGCCAGTCTCTACGCGCCCTCCGACGGCATCATCCGGGACAGGATACTGGAACCGGGCGATATGGCTTCCCCCCAAAAGCCGGTCTACACGCTTGCATTGACCAACCCGGTATGGGTAAGAGCCTATGTGCCCGAATCCGACCTGGGCAAGCTGAAACTGGGCATGGCTGCAGAAGTCGAAACGGACAGCCACCCCGGCAGGAAATACCGGGGATGGGTGGGCTACATCTCGCCGAGTGCGGAATTCACGCCAAAATCCGTGGAAACTGCAGAACTCAGGACCAGTCTTTCCTATCAGGTCAGGGTATTCGTGTGCAATCCACTCAACGAATTGCGCCTCGGCATGCCGGCAACAGCGACCATTCCCCTGTTCGATCCGATCAAGGCGAGCCCTTGCAGGATACCCTGACCTCCGCGCTCGAAGCCTCCCGCCTTTCCAAGACTTTCTTGGCGGGGGGCCGCAGGATAACCGCCCTGGAAAATGTCAGCTTCAGGGTGAGGCGCGGTGTCGTCACCGGGCTCATCGGCCCCGATGCAGCCGGAAAATCGACCCTGATGCGGCTCGCCGCAGGCCTTCTGATCCCCGACTCCGGATCGATCAGGGTCGCAGGCCTCGACGCCACGCGGCAATCCCTGGAAGTGCAGAGCAGCATCGGCTATATGCCCCAAAGATTCGGGCTTTACGAGGATCTCTCTGTGCAGGAAAATCTCGACCTCTATGCCGATCTGCAGAATGTAGCCATCGAGGCACGCCCTTCCCGATTCGGCGAACTCCTCGGCATGGCGGGGCTTGCTCCTTTCGTCCATCGCCTGGCAGGGAAGCTTTCCGGCGGAATGAAGCAGAAACTCGGCCTTGCCTGTGCGCTGGTGAGGCAACCCTCCCTGCTGCTGCTCGACGAACCCACCGTGGGGGTGGACCCGGTATCGAGGCGCGAGCTCTGGGGCATCGTGTATCGCCTGGTAAAAGAAATGGGAACGAGCGTTTTGCTCAGCACCGCCTATCTCGACGAAGCGGAACGCTGCGACGAAGTCATCCTGCTGCACGACGGTCATCTGCTCGACCAGGGCTCCCCCGAATCGCTGCGCGAACCCATGAAGGGCAGGGTCTTCGCCGTGAAAGCCGCGGATGTTTCCAGGCGCACCCTTCAGGCAAGCCTGTCCCGGGAGCCCGGTGTCATCGATGCCCTGATCCACGGGGATCATGTCCGCGTCGTGATGGAAGGCCAATCGCCTCCGGCTTCCCGCCCCGGCATGGAAATTTCGCCGCTTCTCCCGAGATTCGAAGACAGCTTCGTCACCCTGCTGAAAGGCCCGGCGGCCCCGGTTCATGCAGTCACCGCGCAAGGCAGGCCTGTTTCCGCAACGGCAGGCCCGGTGATCGAACTGGAGAACCTGCAAAGACGCTTCGGGGATTTTTTGGCGGTGAAAAACGTCAGTTTCTCGGTATCCCAGGGAGAAGTTTTCGGATTGCTCGGCGCAAACGGGGCGGGCAAGTCCACCACTTTCAGGATGCTGTGCGGACTGCTGTCTCCTTCAGCCGGAAAACTGCGCGTTGCAGGGGTAGACTTGAGGCATGCCGCATCGAAAGCGCGGGCGAAAATCGGCTACATGTCCCAGAAATTCTCGCTCTATGGCAATCTCAGCGCCCTGGAAAACCTGCGCTTCTTCGGAGCCGCATACGGCCTTTCCGGAAAACAGGGTTCGAACAGGATAGCCTGGGCACTCGAAGAATTTTCCCTATCGGAGATCAGGGATGCCGTCAGCGGGGATCTCTCCCTCGGCTACAAGCAGCGGCTTGCGCTCGCGTGCGCCCTGATGCACGAACCGGACATCCTTTTCCTGGACGAGCCGACTTCAGGCGTGGACCCGCTTGCCCGCCGCGAATTCTGGCGTCGCATCAACGAGCTCGCCGTTCAGGGCGTCACCGTCATGGTGACGACCCATTTCATGGAAGAAGCGGAATACTGCGACCGCCTCGCCATCATGGCCGCAGGAGAAATACTGACATTGGGGACGCCCTCCGAAATCAAGGCTAGTGCGAAATCCGAAAATCCGACCATGGAGGATGCCTTCGTGGAACTGATCCAGGCGAAGGAATCGGCATGAACATCAGGCTCACCGGGCTGATACGCAAGGAATTCCTGCAGATCGTGCGCGATCCGAGCAGCATCGCAATCGCGTTCCTGATGCCGCTTGTCCTGCTCCTCCTTTTCGGTTACGGCGTGTCCCTCGATTCCGAGCATATTCCGCTGGGGCTGGTCGTTGAAGCGCCAGGCGCTGACACATCCAGTTTCACTGCCGAATTCCACGAGTCGCGCTACTTCAAAACCTTCGCTTATACGAACACCCGAAATGCCGTACAGGCGATGATGGCAGGAAAAATAAATGCCGTCATCGTGTTGCGACAGGATTTTGCCAGGCAATTGAGGCAGCCGGATGGCGCACCGGTGCAACTCATCCTTAACGGCGTCGACGAAAACACCGCCAGGATCATCTCGGGTTATGTCGACGGAAGTTTCCAGAACTGGCTCGAGCATGACGCCGCGATGCGCGGCATGCAATCCGAAATTCCGGTCAGGATAGAGCAGCGCATATGGTTCAACAGCGAACTCAGGAGCCGGAATTTTCTGGTTCCGGGGCTGATCGCAGTGATCATGACGCTCATCGGCGCGCTGCTCACCGCTCTCGTGATGGCGCGGGAATGGGAGAGGGGAACCATGGAAGCGCTCCTCGTCACGCCGGTTTCGATGAGCGAGGTGATACTCGGCAAGCTGATTCCCTATTTCCTGCTGGGCATGGGCGGACTCGCGCTTTCGGTCGCCATGGCGCTGTGGCTTTTCGAAGTTCCCTTGCGCGGCTCTCTTTGGGTTCTGTTCGCCGCATCGGCCCTCTTCCTCATCACGGCGCTCGGCATGGGACTGCTGATCTCCTCGGTGGCGAAAAGCCAGTTCGTTGCAGGCCAGGTCGCCATCATCGGCACTTTTCTGCCCGCATTCATCCTTTCCGGCTTCATTTTCGACATCAACAGCATGCCGAAAATCGTCCAGGTCATCACCCATGTCATCGCTGCGCGCTATTATGTCGCCATACTGCAAACGCTCTTCCTGGCAGGCGACGAATGGCAGGTGATCCTGCCGAATGCCGCCGCCCTCGTTCTGCTCGCCACCATTTTCCTGGGGCTCACCTGGCGCAACACCAGAAAGCGGCTGGAATAGCATGTGGAAAAGAATTCTCGCCCTGACGATCAAGGAGTTTCTCGCCCTGCTGAAGGACAGAAAGGGGCGTCTTGTGCTTGTCGTGCCTCCCCTGATCCAGCTTCTGGTGTTCGGCTATGCTGCGACCTTCGAACTCAAGCAGGTGCCCTATGCAGTCTATTCCGAAGACAGGGGAAATGTTTCGAGGGATCTTCTCGCAGCCTTCAGGGGATCTTCCAGCTTCAATCTGGTGGCGCAATTGCAGAACGAGATCCGGATAGCGCCTCTCATCGAAAGCAAACAGGTATTGATGGTGCTGCGCGTCGGCCCGAATTTCAGCGCGGATCTTTTGAGCGGAAGGACATCCCGAATCCAGATCATCGTGGATGGGAGAAATTCGAATACGGCAATGCTGGTCGTCAACTATGCCGGGACCATCGTCAAGCAATTCAACGGCACATGGGCGGCAAGCCAGGGCAGCGGCATGCCCGTGCACATCGAAACCCGCGCCTGGTTCAATCCCAACCTGGAAAGCCGCTGGTTTTTTGTCCCGGGCATCGTGGGGCTCCTCACGCTGCTCGTGACGATGCTGGTCACGGCCCTTTCGGTTGCAAGAGAGCGGGAACAGGGCACGTTCGACCAATTGCTCGTCACCCCCATGAGCCCTGTTGAAATCCTGATCGGCAAGGCCCTGCCGGGATTTCTGATCGGCATTCTCGAGGCGACGCTGGTCACGCTGGCAGCGGTTTTCTGGTTCAAGGTCCCGTTTCTCGGAAGCATTGCAACGCTTTACGTCGGCATCTTCCTGTTCCTGCTCTCGGCAGTCGGCGTGGGACTCATGATCTCATCGATTGCCGTGACCCAGCAGCAGGGACTTCTCGGCGCATTCTTTTTCATGGTGCCGGCAATCATCCTGTCGGGCTTCGCGACACCGATCCGGAACATGCCCGCCATCGTCCAGGATCTCACCCTGGTGAATCCGATGCGTTATTTCCTGGTCGTGCTCAGAGGGACTTTCCTGCAGGGAATGCCGTTTCACCTCCTGATTCCCGAGCTTTGGCCGCTGGCCGTCATCGGCATCGCCTCCCTCGCCATAGCCGGATGGCTCTTCAGGAACAGGATGTACTAACCGATACTGGTCAGCGAGCGGTAGGAAATCAGGCCGCCCAGCAGAAAGAGGCCGACGGCCCAGAGCAGCCTGTTCTTCTGGACGAAGAAATGATAGAAAAGGATGAGGAAGGTGATCGCCATGAAGGCCGGAGCGAGCCTCGCCAAATGAATCATGAAAGGTTCCTGCATGTCTTCCTCCCCTGCTTTTTGTGAATTCTACTCCATCCCCAATAAAAAAAGGGGGCACAAGGCCCCCCTGAAGCTGGGTGAGGAAACTTATTCGACGTGTTCGCCGTGCAGGCTGATGTCGAGTCCTTCGCGCTCCTCTTCTTCGGTGACGCGCAAGCCGATGACCATGTCGATGACTTTCAGGATAATGAAGGTCATGATGCCGCCGTAAACCAGGGTCGTACCCACGCCAAGCGCCTGGGTCATGAGCTGTCCGCTGTTGCCTTCCAGCATGCCCGCGGTGCCGCCGATGTCCTTGATTGCGAACACGCCGGTGAGAAGTGCGCCCACGATACCGCCTACGCCGTGCACACCGAAGCAATCGAGCGAATCATCGTAGCCCAGCTTCGCCTTGAGCCAGGTTGCAGACCAGAAGCAGATCGCGCCGGCAGCAACCCCGATCACGAGCGATCCGACAGGGCCAACGAAGCCGGAAGCCGGGGTAATCGCAACCAGACCAGCGACTGCGCCGGAAGCGATACCCAGGACCGAAGGCTTGCCCTTGGCCAGCCATTCCGCGAACATCCAGCCAAGCCCTGCGGCTGCAGTTGCAATCTGGGTGACTGCCATGGCCATCCCGGCACGGCCGTCAGCTGCAACGGCAGAGCCCGCATTGAAGCCGAACCAGCCCACCCACAGGAGAGACGCACCGATCACCGTGAGGACCAGGTTGTGGGGTGCCATCGGCTCCTTGCCGTAACCCAGGCGCTTGCCGAGAACGAGCGCCGTGACGAGACCGGCAATACCCGCATTGATGTGCACCACGGTACCGCCCGCGAAGTCCAGCACGCCCTTGGCAGCCAGCCATCCGCTCGGCTCCCACACCCAGTGTGCGATCGGCGAATAGACCACCAGCGACCAGATTGCGATGAAAAGCATCATCGCGGAAAACTTCATCCTGTCCGCAAATGCACCCGTGATGAGGGCAGGGGTGATGATCGCGAAGGTCATCTGGAACATCATGAATACCGACTCGGGTATGGTCTGCGCAAGATGGGATACCGCCACCTTGGAGCCGTTGACGAAAAACATGCCGTTCAGGAACAGCCTGTCGAATCCGCCCAGATAGGGGCTGCTTCCCGGTGTGAACGCCAGACTATACCCTGCGACCATCCACAGCACGGTTACCAGACAGGTGATGGCGAAGCTTTGCATCAGGGTCGCCAGCACATTCTTCTTGCGCACCATGCCGCCATAGAAAAGCGCGAGACCCGGTATGGTCATCATCAGCACCAGAGCCGTCGATGTCAGCATCCAGGCGTTGTCTCCGGAATTGATCTTGGAGACATCGGCCATGAAAGGCGCAGTGGGGGCTGCCGGAGCTGCAGCAGGCGCAGCGGCAGGCGCTGCAGCAGGGGCGGATGCATCGTCAGCAAAGACCGGCGCACTGAAACACAAGGCCCCGAAAAGCGAAAGCAGTAACCAAAACTTTCTCATCATGTTCTCCTTAAAGTGCGTCCGGGCCGGTCTCGCCGGTACGGATGCGGATGACCTGGGAGAGATCGGTGACGAATATCTTGCCGTCCCCGATCTTTCCCGTCCTGGCGGTTTTCTCGATGGCTTCTATGACCTGGTCGAGAAGATCGGCCTTGATCGCAGCCTCGATCTTGACTTTCGGCAGGAAATCGACGACATATTCGGCACCCCGATAAAGCTCGGTATGCCCCTTCTGACGTCCGAAACCCTTGACTTCGGTGACGGTGATACCCTGTACGCCTATGGCCGAGAGGGCTTCCCGCACTTCGTCAAGCTTGAACGGCTTGATGATTGCAGTTACGATTTTCATGTCAACTCCTCAGTTGAGTTTCAAAATTTGTAGATCGCTTCCAGACCAACCGAGGTCTGGCTGGAGGCTGCCGTACCATCGCCACGCTGGAATGCCGCCACATTGGAAGTGTCGCCGCGAACTTCACCGCGGAACTCGAAGCTCTTTGCCGGCATGAAAGCGAGGGTGAGGGTGTTTTCCTTCCATTTCTGGGCTATCCCGGTGCGGAATCCGTTTTTGTCATTCAGATATTCCGTACGGAAGGAAAGTCTCCACATTTCGCTGAACATGTAGTTCGCGTAGAGCGCCGTTCCATCCCACTTGGCGGTACCCAGCGCCCCCGTCTGCAATACGGCATTTTGCTGGCTGCCGTTGTCATAGTTCACCACGAAAGAAAGGCTGTC
>JAJZRP010000010.1 GCA_021802655.1 Pseudomonadota bacterium | reverse complement strand
GGCGGACTGGCCGGAGCTGGTGCGCAAGATCGCGCAGCCGATCCGGGAAGCGAAGGCCGCCGAGATGCCGGCAAGGACCGAAACACCCCGCTTCGAGGACGAAGATCCCAGACTGCACGCGATCAGGACGCTTCTGGACGAGCAGATAAGGCCGGCCCTGATGGGAGACGGCGGGGATCTCGAGATCGTCGGGCTGGAAGGAAACGTTCTTGCCATCCGCTACTATGGCGCATGCGGCAGCTGCCCGACTTCGCTTGCCGGAACCCTTTCCGCGATAGGCAACCTGGTCCGCACTGTCGAACCCGAGATCGAGGTGGTTGCGGTATGAGCGGCTGGGTCGATGTGGCAAGGCTGGATGAATTCGAGGCGGGACGCGCGAAGCTCGTCGAAATCGACGGAGCCAGAATCGCTGTCTACAAGCTTCACGACGGATGTCATGCACTGGAAGACATCTGTACGCACGACGGGGGGGAACTCGCAAGCGGCTGCGTCGAAGGGGAGGAAGTGATTTGTCCACGGCACGGCGCTCATTTCTCGATCAGGACCGGGGAAGCGCTCACCGCTCCCGCCTACGAACCCGTTTACAAGTTCCCGGTCAGGGTCGAAAACGGCATGGTTCAGGTCAGGGACGACCGCTGGGATTAGTCCTGCAGTTTACCGCCCCCGTGCATCTTGCGTATAATGAGAATTTGCGCAGGGGACGAAAACTATGAAAGTGGTTCAGAAGGCACTAACTTTTGACGATGTTCTGCTCGTGCCGGCGCATTCCACCATCCTGCCCCGGGATGTGACCCTGAAAACCAGGCTCACCCGGGGAATCAGCCTGAACATTCCCCTGCTTTCCGCAGCCATGGATACGGTCACCGAATCCAGGCTTGCCATCGCGCTCGCCCAGGAAGGCGGGATCGGGATCATCCACAAGAACATGAGTTCCAGGGCGCAGGCGATGGAAGTTGCCAAGGTAAAGCGCTTCGAGAGCGGCGTGGTCAAGGATCCCATCACGATTTCCCGGGACATGAGCGTGCGCCATGTGCTGGATCTCACGCGCCAGCATAAAATTTCAGGGCTTCCCGTCGTGGACGGAAACCGTGTCGTCGGCATCATCACGAATCGCGACCTGCGCTTCGAAACCAATCTCGATCAGCCCATCAGGAACATCATGACGCCCAGGGATCGCCTCGTAACAGTGAAGGAAGGGGCGAGCCGCGAGGAGGCGATGGCGCTGATGCACAAGCATCGCCTTGAGCGCGTCCTGGTCGTGGACGACAATTTCGAATTGCGCGGGCTGATCACGGTCAAGGACATATTGAAATCGAGCGAGCATCCGCTTGCCTGCAAGGACGATCTCGGACGCCTCAGGGTCGGGGCTGCGATAGGCGTCGGGGAGGGGAGTGAGGAACGGGCGGAGGCCCTGATCGAGGCCGGGGTCGATGTGCTTGTCGTCGATACCGCACACGGCCATTCGCAGGGCGTGCTCGATCGCGTCAAGTGGGTCAAGAAGCAGTATCCTAAAACACAGGTGATCGGCGGAAACATCGCCACCGCAGCTGCCGCGAAAGCGCTTCTTGATCACGGCGCGGACGGGGTGAAGGTCGGGATCGGTCCGGGCTCGATCTGCACCACCCGAATCGTCGCAGGCGTGGGCGTGCCGCAGGTGACCGCGATCCAGAACGTTTCCGATGCGCTCAAGGGAACCGGGATTCCTATGATTGCCGACGGCGGCGTGCGCTTTTCCGGGGATATTTCCAAGGCGATTGCAGCAGGGGCCGATTGCGTGATGCTGGGTGGACTTTTCGCCGGAACGGAGGAAGCGCCGGGAGAGATCGAGCTTTTCCAGGGAAGGTCCTACAAGTCCTACCGGGGCATGGGGTCCCTGGGTGCGATGCAGCAGGGTTCGAGCGACCGCTATTTCCAGGAAGCGGAAATGAATTCGGACAAGCTGGTGCCTGAAGGCGTGGAAGGCCGCGTTCCCTACAAGGGCAGCGTGCTCGCCGTGATCCACCAGTTGATGGGCGGCCTGCGCGCCAGCATGGGGTATCTCGGCTGCGGCACCATAACGCAGATGCGCGAGCGCGCCGAATTCGTCGAAATCACCTCGTCAGGCATCAAGGAATCTCACGTGCACGACGTGCAGATCACCAAGGAAGCGCCGAATTACCATATCGACTGACATGATCCACCAGAAAATCCTGATTCTCGACTTCGGTTCGCAATACTCCCAGCTGATTGCAAGAAGGGTGCGCGAGTCGAACGTCTATTGCGAGCTTCATCCCTGCGACGTCGACGAGGGTTTCATCAGGGAATTTTCTCCCGCAGGCATCATCCTTTCCGGCGGGCCGCAGTCCGTGACTTCGGAAGACACCCTGCGCGCGCCAGATTGCGTTTTCGAACTCGGTGTTCCCGTTCTCGGCATCTGTTACGGCATGCAGACCATGGCCGCCCAGTTGGGCGGCGAGGTGGAAATGGGTCATGTCCGCGAGTTCGGCTATGCAGAAGTCAGATGCCAGGGGCATAGCCTGTTGCTTGCCGACATCGAGGACAGGGTCGATGCCGAGGGGCGTGCTTTCATCGACGTCTGGATGAGCCACGGCGACAAGGTGAGCGTGCTCCCTCCGGGCTTCAAGGTGATCGCATCCAATGCCGCGACGCCGATCGCAGGGATGGCCGACGAATCAAGGCGGTTCTACGCGCTCCAGTTCCATCCCGAAGTGACGCATACGGTGAAGGGCAGGGAAATCCTGGCCCGTTTCGTCCATGACATCTGCGGTCTCGGATTCGACTGGAACATGCCCGACTACGCGGAAGAGGCGATAGGCAGAATACGCTCCATGGTCGGTAACGAGGAAGTGCTGCTCGGGCTTTCCGGAGGCGTCGATTCTTCCGTCGTTGCAGCGCTCCTGCACCGTGCGATAGGGGACAAGCTGACCTGCGTTTTCGTCGACAACGGCCTGCTGCGGCTCAACGAGGCCCGGCAGGTGATGCAGACTTTTTCGGAAAACCTGGGCGTCAGGGTGATTCATGTCGATGCGGGCATGGAATTCATGAAGCATCTTTCAGGCGTCACCGATCCGGAACAGAAGCGCAAGATCATCGGAAGGGAATTCGTCGAGGTTTTCCAGCGCGAGGCATCGAGGCTGCCCCAGGTGAAATGGCTCGCCCAGGGGACGATCTATCCCGACGTGATCGAGTCCGCAGGCGGAAAGAACAAGAAAGCCCACAATATCAAGTCGCACCACAACGTGGGGGGCCTTCCGGAGACGCTGCATCTCAGGCTTCTCGAACCGCTGCGGGAACTTTTCAAGGACGAGGTGAGGGAACTCGGCCTAGCGCTCGGCCTGCCCCATGCCATGATCTATCGCCATCCTTTCCCGGGGCCGGGTCTTGGCGTGCGCATACTCGGGGAAGTGAAGGCCGAATACGCGGATATCCTGCGCCAGGCCGATGCGATCTTCATCGAGGAATTGCACGCATCCGGCTGGTACGAAAAGGTTTCACAGGCATTCGCCGTTTTCCTTCCCGTGCGCTCGGTGGGCGTGATGGGGGACGGCAGGACCTACGATTACGTGGTGGCATTGCGCGCCGTGCAGACTCAGGATTTCATGACGGCGCACTGGGCGGAGCTTCCGCATTCGCTGCTGGGCCGGATTTCCAACCGCATCATCAACGAAGTGCGCGGCATCAACCGCGTGGTTTACGACATTTCAGGAAAGCCCCCCGCGACCATCGAATGGGAATGAGTTGGAACGACTGAAGCACTCACCCGACGAGAAGTACATGCGCCGCGCGCTCGAACTTGCGCAAGAGGCGTGGTCAAAAGGAGAAGTTCCCGTGGGTGCTGTGGTCGTGATGGACGGACAAATCGTCGGGGAAGGTTTCAATCGGCCCATCTCGTCGAACGATCCTTCTTCCCATGCCGAAATCGAGGCATTGCGGGATGCCGCCAGGAATCTGGGCAATTACAGGCTTTCCGGCTGCGACCTTTTCGTGACGCTGGAGCCCTGCCTGATGTGCGCTGGCGCGATCCAGCATGCCAGAATCTCCCGGCTGATCTACGGCGCGAAAGATCCGAAAACGGGCGCCTGCGGCAGCGTGCTGGACGTTTTCGAGGATGCCAGGATCAACCATCATGCCAGCGTGACTTCAGGCATCCTGGAAGGAGAATGCGGCGGCATCCTGAAGCAGTTTTTTTCCGAAAAGAGGCAGAAGGCTTGAAAATCCTGATCGGAATCGCTTCGCAAACGCTGAAACTGCTGGACGGGCGGGGCGAGGCGGTAAAGGAATACGCCATTTCGAGCTCGAAGATCGGGGTCGGCGAGCAAACCGGCAGCTTCAGAACGCCGAGAGGGCGTCACGTGATCAGGGCGAAAATCGGCGGGGGCATGCCGGTCGATACCGTTTTCGTGAAAAGGCGCCCTACTGGAGAGACCTATTCGAAGGAACTGTCCGCGCAATTTCCGGACCGGGACTGGATACTCACCCGCATCCTGTGGCTCTCGGGAATGGAGCCCGGCTTCAACAGGCTGGGAGAAGTCGATACGATGCGCCGCTACATCTATATTCACGGCACTCCGGATGGCACGGAAATGGGAAAGCCGGGCTCACACGGCTGCATCAGGATGCGCAACGACGATCTTCTCGATCTCTTCGATCGGGTGGAAGCCGGAACCGAAGTCGAGATTCTCGAAACGCTTTAACAATATCGTCATTTCCTTATAATCTTTCCGTAATATTGCCCGCTTAAACTGATCGCGTAATCTTTAAACCGGAGCGCGACATGTTTACACACGAAATTCTGATCGAAATGGCCATCGAGTTCGGCGGATTGATTCTCCTCGTCTGTGTCGAGGAATTGTTTTTCAGTCCGAAGCATTCCTGAAAGCCCGTCCTTTTCGGAAATAGCCTTCGTTGTCGTAATAGGCCGCATTCGAATTTTCTGCAGCCCATCCCGGCACGCCGAGCAGGGGAAGCGGAGAGAAATCCCGGGTTGAGCCGATTTTCGAGAACCGGCTTGCGAAGCGTCCGTCCAGATGGGCGAGCTGTTTCTCGATTGGCCATCCGAAAAAGGGCTTGTCGACGGGAAAAAGGATGCCATGGCCGGTAAGACCGATGAAGGGGGAAAGCCCCTTTTCGTAAAGGGCGTGGCCGAAAATATAACAGCGCATCTCGTCGATGACTTTTTCCCTGTTCTCCCAGAACAGGGATTTCCATGCGAAGGCTTTGAGCATTCCTGAGAGGGCTTCGCTGCTCGATGCGATGATGACGCCTGACTCGTCGAAGAGCGTTGCTATGTCCCGCATTCTGCTGCGCTTCTTGTCAGGCTGGCTGCGGATTTCCTCGAAATGAAGCAGATTGAGGCGGGATTTCGCTTTCGGGAAAGTCATCCAGACCAGGGCATTGAAGAGGTCGTGCCGGGAATGCGCTCTCGTCTCCACCTCTCCCCTGAGATAGATTCGCTTCTCGTATCCCATGGGGTCGCCGCAGTCTCCAACGAATCGTACAGGCAGGCCGTTCGCATTATGGAGCGGGCCGGCAAGGCGGTTCAGCTCTTCGCAACTCGGCCAATCTTTTCCGGACAGACGCTCGCACAGCTTCCGAATCGGGAAGAACAGTTCCGATTCGAGATGAAGATTTCGAATCAGGCTACTTTCCATCGAAGATCGATCCGGAAAAAAGCCCGCGCAGCACAAGATACAGCCAGTCGCTGCGTTCGAGCCTGGGGCGATTGCGATAAACGTCCCCCCCGGCTTTTTCCAGTTTGTCCAGAATCGCAAGTCCGCCCAGAACGATCAACTTCATCTCGAAAGCGAATCTGCCCTTCATCGTTTGCGCAAGCGGCGCGCCTTCCAGCATCATTTTCCCGGCGCGATCCGCCTGGAATGCCATGAGCGCCTGCCAGGGCTGCCCGGCATGCCTTGAGGCGATGTCGCTCTCTGAAATGCCGAATCGCATCATCTCGTCCTGCGGAAGGTAGATTCTGTCCATGGCGTAATCGATTGCGACATCCTGCAGGAAATTGATCAATTGCAGGCTGGAACATATCCTGTCCGAATAAAACCTGTTTCTCTCTGAGTCGGCCCCGTAAAGGATCAGGAGCAGGCGTCCCACCGGATTTGCCGATTTTTCGCAGTAGGCGATGAGTTCGGTGAAATTTTCGTAGCGCTTCTTGCCGACGTCCTGGGTGAAGGCATCCAGGAGGTCGTGGAAAGGCTGCAGGGGAAGTCCGTATTGCCTGATGACTGTGGCGAGCTCCATGAAAAGCGCGGATTCAGGCTCTTTTCGGTTGCGGATTCTTTCGAGTTCGAGACGGAATCCGTTCAGGAGAGCGATTCTTTCCTCCCGATTCAGTTCCCCTTCATCGGCGAAATCGTCCGCCTGCCTTGCGAAGGCGTAGATCAGGCTCACCGGCTTTCTCATCGCCCTGGGCAGGGCGATGGATGCGACCGGGAAATTTTCGTAATGCTTTTCCGTCACAGCCGGTTTTCCAGATGCTGCATGACGCGCTTCGCCATGTCATCGATAGCGACGATTTCGTCCACGCCTCCCAGTGCAATGGCTTCCCTGGGCATGCCGAAAACCACGCAGCTCGCTTCACTCTGCGCGAAATTGTAGGCGCCGGCCTGCTTCATTTCGCGCATGCAGGATGCGCCGTCCTTTCCCATTCCGGTGAGGATCACCCCGACTGCATTTTTCCCCGCCACGTTCGCTGCAGAACGGAAAAGCACGTCCACCGAAGGGCGATGTCGGTTGACGGGGGGGCCCTGGCTGAGTTCGGTCACGTAGTTCGATCCGGTGCGTTTGAGCAGCAGGTGGGAATGCCCGGGCGCCACATACGCATGACCCGGCAGGATTTTTTCGCCGTCCACGGCTTCCTTGACCCGAACCTTGCAAAGGCCATCCAGCCGCTCGGCGAAAGGTCTGGTGAAAGCTTCCGGCATGTGCTGGGAAATCAGTATGCCCGGGCAATTCTCGGGCAGGCCGAGGAGAAAGGTTTTGATCGCCTCGGTGCCCCCGGTCGATGCGCCGACGAAGACGAGTTTTTCGGTTGAGGCCGCCGGGTGGATATTGAGGGGGAGTATGCTGTCTGCAGACAGACTGGGTTGCGCAACTGCAGAGTCAGATTTGATGTGCGAGTTCATAGACGGTTTTTCCGCGCAGCCTGAACAGATCAGGGACATGATGAAAGCTTTCGGAATGGCCGGCGAACAGCAGGCCGTCCCGGCGCAACAAGGGGGCGAATTTCCGGAGAATTTTCTCCTGCGTGTTCTTGTCGAAATAAATCATGACGTTGCGGCAAAAAATGGCATCGAATGGCCCCTGAATAGTCCATCTGTCGTCCAGCAGGTTGATTTGCCTGAAGGCGACCATTTCCATGATCTCGGGACGTATTCTCGCCTGGTTCCCGGATTCCTGGATGAAATACTTCCTCAGTTTTTCCTGGGGAAGCTTCTCCAGTTGGGCGGGGCCGTAGACGCCGGTTCTGGCCTTTTCCAGCACGGAAGTGTCGACATCGCTCGCGAGGATGCTGACCGGCGGGCGCATCGTATCGTACAGTTCGGCCATGGTCATTGCCATCGAATAGGCTTCTTCCCCGGTGGAACTGGCAGCGCACCAGAGGGAAATGGGCGGCCTCCTGGATTTCACATGTTCGGCCAGGATGGAGAAATGATGCGCTTCCCTGAAGAAAAAAGTCAGGTTCGTGGTGAGCGAATTGATGAAGGCTTCCCGCTCCCCGCTGTTCCCGCGCTCGAGCAGGGCGATATAGTCTGAAAAAGCAGTGAGCTTGTTGGCCCTCAGGCGCTTCGCGAGGCGGCTGTAGACCATTTCCTGTTTGCTTTGATTGAGGGAAATCCCGGCATGCGCATGGATCAATGCGCGGACGCGGTCGAAATCCTGCTGGGTGAAGGTGAATTCCCTGGATGTCATCTGGATGGCTGCCTGTCCATGCATTCGAAATAAATCGCCTGATCGGGCGGAGTGTTGTGTCTTTGGGATTGCCAGATCATCTCGCCCAGGCAGTCCATGACGCGGTGCAGGGCGTCGTGCCGCGATGCGGCTTTGGCGAGCAGCCTTTCATAGCGCTCCCTGATTCCGAAAGGCTGGTTTATCGAAAGCTGCTCAGCCACTGCGAGATGCAAACTGAGGTGCAAAAACGGACTTTGCTCCATGGTTTCAGAAAGAGTCGGGTCTTCGAGCGCAGCATGGTATTCGGGGTGGGCCAGGATGGCGTCCAGGGCCATGCTCTCGATCGGGCTCATCGGGGTGCTTTCCCTGTGTTTGCGCCAGGTTTCGCAAAAAAACTGCCGGACTTCGTCGCGCGTCGGGTTGAACATGTCAGACCGTTTTTCCCTTGAATTCGCAAAGATCCCGGATCAGGCAGGCAGGGCAATCCGGCTTTCTCGCCTTGCAGACATAGCGGCCATGCAGGATCAGCCAATGGTGGGCGTCCTGCTTGAAGGGCTTCGGCACCTCCTTCATCAGCGCTTTTTCGACTTCAAGCACGTTTTTTCCCGGAGCGATCCCGGTGCGGTTGGAGACCCGGAAGATATGCGTATCCACTGCGATGACGGGTTCATGGAAGGCGGTGTTGAGGATCACGTTGGCGGTTTTCCTGCCCACGCCCGGCAATGCTTCGAGCTCTTCCCTCGTTTTGGGCACATTCCCGTGGTGGTGCTCGACAAGTCTTCTGCAGGTCTCGATGATATGCTTCGACTTGGTCTGGTAGAGGCCTATCGTTTTAATGTATTCCCTGAGGCCTTCGAGTCCCAGTTCGAGGATTTTTTCGGGCGTGTCCGCTGCTGCGAAAAGGCGTCTTGTCGCAAGATTCACGCCCTTGTCCGTGGCCTGGGCCGAGAGGATGACGGCGATCAGAAGCTCGAACGGAGAACGGTGTTCGAGTTCTGTCGTGGGATGCGGGTTGGCAGCCCTGAAGCGCTCGAAGATTTCCTGCAGGGTACGTTGATTCATGCACCCTGGAGCAGGTGTTGGGCCGCCACAGCCCTCGATGCGGCTCGGCTGTCCAGGTGATTCTTGAGGGCGATCAGCATGCCCAGGCCGATGAATGCGCCCGGGGGCAGGATGGCGAGCAGGAAGCCGTGGTAATTCGGGATCACCGTGATGACGAAGGATTTGGCCGATTCGCCGAACACGAGATCGATTCCCGAAAGAAGCGTCCCCTTGCCGACCAGTTCGCGCATTCCTCCCAGAAGAGCGAGAACCAGCGTGAGACCGAAACCCATCATCAGTCCGTCGAAGAGGGAGGGCAGCATTTTCTGTTTCGAGGCGAAAGCCTCGGTCCTTGCCAGAACGATGCAATTGGTGACGATCAGGGGCACGAAAATGCCGAGCACAAGATAGAGCGGGTGCAAATAGGCCTTCATGGTCAGCTGAATCATGGTCACCAGGGATGCGATGATCAAAATGAAGACGGGAATCCTGATTTCGCTCGGCACCAGGTTCCTGATCAGGGAGACGGAAAAATTGCTGAGCGACATGACAATCGCGGTGGCAAGGCCCAGGCTGACGCCGTTCACCACGGAACTGCTGACCGCGAGCAGCGGGCACATGCCGAGGAGCTGGACCACCCCTGTGTTCTGTTTCCAAAGCCCGTTCCCGGCGATTTCGCCGTAGCTGACCTCACTCATTTGCCTGTCCTTTCTGCGAAAAGGCTCGCCCTGTTTTGGGCGAAATATTCCAGCGCCTTGTGCACCGCCTTGACCACAGCCCTGGGGGTGATGGTGGCCCCTGTCATGTAATCGAATTTCCCCCCGTCCTTTTTGACATGCCAGGCTGCATCCGGGACGGAGTCGAGCGAAGCATGATCGAAAATCCTGATCCACGGGCTCTTGGCGATGTCGATGTAATCGCCAAGGCCGGGCGTCTCGTTATGGCTGATGACGCGCACGCCCGAAATCTCGCCGTTTGCCAGAATCGCGATGAGGAGCGTGATCTTCCCGCTATAGCCGTCGGGGGCTGTCGCTTCGATCATGACCGCTGCCGGTTTTCCCCCGAGCCTCGCACGATAGGCGGTGACAGGGGCAGTGTTGCCGAGCAGCGCGTTCGGCGCGATTTCCATCGTATCATGAATGATGTCGTTGTCCGAAATGCCGGAAGGGAAAACCTGATTGATCAGGGCAAGCTTTTCCTCCGCTTCGCTTTTGGAAATCAGCTCGTGCGTCTTGTCGTAGGTCAATGCGAGCACGGCCGTGACCAGGACGACGAAGGCGAGCATGATGAGCGAAGTCCGCAATGAAGTTTGAAACAGGCCACGCTTCATTTCTTTTTCCCGAATACGGAAGGTTGGGTATAGGCGTCGATCAGGGGTACGCAGATGTTCATCAGCAACACTGCAAAAGCGACGCCGTCAGGATAGCCGCCGTAGGTGCGGATGACGAAGGTCAGAAATCCGGCACCTGAAGCGAAGATCAGCTTTCCCCTGGGTGTGGTGGGCCCTGTCACGGGATCGGTCAGGATGAAGAATGCACAGATCATGGTGGCTCCGGTTGCAAGCTCGAACCAGGGAGAGGCATGATGCGCCGGGTCGATGAGGTGAAATGCCCCGGATGCGATGAAAATCGTCGCAATGAAGGCAGCGGGCACATGCCAGCTGATGATTTTCTGCTGCAGGAGATAGAGCCCTCCGGCAAGATAGGCGGCAGCCACCCATTGCCCGC
Organism: Pseudomonadota bacterium; assembly: GCA_021802655.1. Classification (GTDB taxonomy): domain Bacteria; phylum Pseudomonadota; class Gammaproteobacteria; order Burkholderiales; family JABEVD01; genus JABEVD01. The sequence continues at coordinate 38,308 of JAJZRP010000010.1, read as the reverse complement.
CTGTCCCCCCGATTGCGCCGTAAACGGGCATACTCATGATCGCAGCCATCGGCCTGTCGAGATGCAGTTGCGTTTTCAGGGTATCCAGCGGCGTTGCCGAAGTGAAGGCATCGAGCTGGGCGCCCTGCGGCAGGGCGTGAAAAAACATGTAGCCGATCTGGGACATGAAATCGAGATGGGATTGCGCGATGGACAGCGGGGCGAGCCATTGCGTCATCTGCACCGGGAAGGAAATGATCAGGACGGCATAGCCCACCATGGCGGGATTGAAGGGATTGCTCCCCAGTCCGCCGTACAGGTGCTTCGCGATCACGATGGCGAAAGCCGTGCCCGTCACGATCATCCACCAGGGGCCCATGGGCGGGATCGAGAGGGCGAGCAGCCATGCCGTCAGGAGCGCGCTGCCGTCGAGCAGGTAAGGTTTGACCGGCTTTTTCCTGAGCTTGAGCATGACGGCTTCGAGTGCGAGTGCGGTTGCACTTGCGAGGGCTATCGTCACCAGGACGGCCGGGCCGAAGAACCAGACGTAGGCCGCGATCGCCGGAACCAGGGCGAGCAGCACCTTGACCATGATTTGGGCGACGCTTGATGATTGTGCGAGGTAGGGTGAGTTCATTTTTGTTCTGGTTGGGAATTCTCTGCGGTTTTCGCCTGTGCGGATTTCTGGGCAAGGCGTTCGGCTTTTTCGCGCTTTTCCCGCTCGATCCGCTCCAGCCTCAGGTCGTGGCGGATTCTTGCGAGGTCAGCGGCCTTCTTTTCACGCTCCTGCGCCCAGATCTCGCTTTTGGCATAGCGGTAGAACTGGACGAGCGGGATATGGCTCGGGCAGACATAGCTGCAGCAGCCGCACTCGATGCAATCGAACAGGGCGTATTCCTGCGCCTTGCCGAAATTCCCGGCCTTGGCGAACCAGTAGAGTTCCTGGGGCTGCAGGTCGGCCGGGCAGCTCTCAGCGCATCTGGCGCAGCGTATGCAGGGCATGGGCTGGGGTTTTTTCGGAAAAAGCGCATCCGATTTCACGATGATGCAGTTGGTCGCCTTGACTACCGGAACGGCAGTCGAAGGCAGGTCGAAGCCCATCATCGGGCCGCCCATGATGGCCCCGGTGCTGCCCTCCAGGGGGCCCGTCTGATCGATCAGGTGGTCCATCGGGGTTCCGATCAACGCTTCGAAATTGCCGGGGTTTCTCACATTTCCCGTGACAGTCACGATGCGCGACAATACCGGTTCGCCGTATCGGATGGCCCGGTGGACGGATGCGGCTGTGGCGACATTGAAGCATTGCACGCCAAGATCGGTCGAGCGCTCGCCCGCCGGGACTTCGATTCCGGTGAGCACGCGGATCAACTGCTTTGCGCCGCCTCCCGGATAGATCGTGGGAACGGCGACCACTTCCATGGATTGCCCTGCGGCTTCCCGCATCGCCGAGATCGCCTGGGGCTTGTTGTCCTCTATGCCGATCACCACTTCTTCTGCGTGCAGCATATGGCGCATGACGGCTGCGCCTTCGATGATTTCCCTGGCGCGCTCCCGCATCAGCATGTCGTCGCAGGTGATGTAGGGCTCGCATTCCGCCCCGTTCAGGACCAGGGTCTTGATTCTTTTGCCGGTTCCGGGATTGAGCTTGATGAAGCTGGGGAAAACCGCGCCGCCGAGGCCCACCACGCCGGCATCCCGCAAACGGTTCCTGAGCGTGCTCGGGTCCATGTTCAGAGGATCGAGCGGCTGCAGGTCGATCCAGGATTCGAGACCGTCAGGTTCCAGGACAATGCAGAGATCCTTGAGGCCTGAAGGGTGGGGGACGGATTCATGGCCGACTGACAGGATTTTGCCCGAGGTCGGCGCGTGGATTGCGCCTGAAACATAGCCCTCGGCCTTTCCGATCATCTGCCCCTTGAGGACGGTATCTCCGGCTTCGACCAGGGGCTTCGCGCTGTTGCCGATATGCTGGTGCAGCGGAATGACCAGCTTTTCGGGAAGCGGGGGTTGCTGGATCGGCCGCAGGGTCGATTCGCACTTGTGCTCGGGGGGATGAACGCCGCCGTTGAAATGGTGAAGGGCTCTCATGCCGTCCCTTTCAGGTAGGCGGGCTGCTTCCATTTCCAGTTCGAAATGTTTTCCTGAACGGGGATCATGAAAATGCAGTCGACCGGACACGGCGCGATGCAAAGCTCGCAGCCCGTGCATTCCTGGGCGATGATGGTATGCATCTGCTTGGGTGCGCCGCAAATCGCATCGACCGGGCAGGCCTGCAGGCAAAGGGTGCAGCCGATGCAGGTGGATTCGTCGATGAAGGCGACGGATTTGGGTTTCGGCTCGCCGTGGCTTGCATTGAGCGGCTTGAATTCGACGCCGAGCAGGTCGGCGAGCTTGTGGATGTTCGCATCCCCGCCGGGAGGGCACTGGTTGATGTCGGCGCGTCCTTCAGCGATCGCTTCGGCATACGGGCGGCAGCCGGGAAAGCCGCACTGGGCGCATTGCGTTTGCGGCAGGATGGCGTCGATTTTCTCGACCAGCGCATTGCCCTGGACGTGGAACCTGATCGAGGCATAGCCCAGCACGCCGCCGAGAAACAGGGCGAGTCCCGACATGACAAGAATTGCATCTAGCATGCCGGCTTCACTTGACGAGTCCGGAAAATCCCATGAAAGCCATGCTCATGAGTCCGGCAGTGACCATCGCGATGGAAGAGCCCCTGAAAGGCGCGGGGATGTCCGCAGCTTCCAGCCTTTCCCGCATCGCGGCAAAAAGAATCAGAACCATCGAAAAGCCGACAGCCCCGCCCATGCCGAACAGAAGCGATTGCATGAAGTTGTGGTTCTGCTGCAGGTTCAGCAGGGGAATGCCGAGAACGGCGCAATTGGTCGTGATGAGGGGAAGGTAGATACCCAGCACCTGATACAGGACGGGGCTGACCTTTTTCACCACCATTTCGGTGAACTGGACGATGCCTGCGATGACGACGATGAATGAGATCGTGGTCAGGTAGGAAAGATCGGATCCGAGCAGGTATTTCGCGATCAGATAGCTGCTTCCGCTTCCCAGAGTGAGCACGAAAGTCGTCGCCGCCCCCATGCCGATCGCAGCCTCGAGTTTCTTGGATACACCCATGAAGGGGCAGAGGCCGAGAATCTTGACGAGGACGATATTGTTCACGAATACCGTGCTGACCAGAATGAGGAGATAACTTTCCATTTCACCTTGAAAATAGTGCAAAACCGTATGATTCCCGGCTGATTATCCCTGTTTCACCTGCGGCAATCAACCATATTGGGGCGATATGCATATGAATTCTGGTTATAACTTGCAGGCTTCGGCGACCGCGGGATGGACGATGCGCCCGCCCCTGATTTGCAGCCCGCCTCTCAAGCCTTCATCAGCTTCGAGTGCGGCATCGAGCCCGAGGTTCGCGATTTTCAGCACATGGGGGAGCGTGGCATGGGTCAGCGCCAGGGTCGCGGTCCTCGACACCAGGGCCGGCATGTTGGTCACGCAATAGTGCACCACGCCTTCCTCGACATAGAAGGGGGAGGAATGGGTGGTGGGTTTGGACGTTTCCGAGCTCCCTCCCTGGTCTATCGAGACATCCACGATGACCGAACCCATCTTCATGGTTTTCACCATTTCACGCGAGATCAGCTTGGGCGCATGCTTTCCCGGAATCAATGTGGCGCAAACGACGATGTCCGCCTCCCTCAAGCCGGCGGCGATTACGTCCGTGCCGGAATAGCAGGTCTTGATTCCGATTGCTTCCAGCGGGGAAAGCGCATCGGGATGGATGTCGAAAACGGTGACGTCCCCGCCCATGCTGAAGGCGAGCCTTGCCGCATTGCTGCCGACCATTCCTGCGCCGAGCACCATGACTTTGGCGGGCGGCACGCCGGTTGCGCCCGGGAGCAGAATGCCGCATCCGCCGTTGGGCAGGGTAAGACCGGAGGAACCCTCCTGGATGGCGAGCCTGCCTGCGATCTGTGACATGGGGGCGAGGAGCGGCAGCCTGTTTGCACGGTCGGTCACGGTTTCGTAGCCCAGGGCAGTGACATTGCCGTCAATGAGCGCATCGGCGAGGGAGCGGCTGGATGCGAGATGGAGGTAGCCGAAAAGAATGGTGCCCGATTCGAGCAAGGCGCATTCTGCAGGCTGGGGTTCCTTCACTTTCAGCACCATGTCGCTCGCGAAGGCTTCCCTTGCGGAGCCGACCAGAATCGCGCCGGCATTTTCGTAATCCGAATCCGGAAAGCCGATCGCGCTTCCCGCGCCCCTTTCCACGCGAACCTGATGCCCGGCACTCACGAGTTCCCTGGCGCCATGGGGGGTGAGGCTGACCCTGAATTCGTGATCCTTGATTTCCTTGGGCACGCCGATTCTCATGATTTTTCTCCCAAGGCATCGATGATTTCGCCGACAAGCCCCGGGCCCCGATAGATGAGACCGGAATAGAGCTGGATCAGGGAAGCGCCCGCATCCATTTTTTCCTTCGCGTCGTCTGCATTCATGATTCCGCCTGCGCCGATGATGGGAATTTTTCCTGCGAGCTTCGAAGACAATCGCCCGATCACGCGGGTGGAAGCCTGCTTCAATGGCTCTCCGCTCAATCCTCCGGCTTCCAGGGCGTGTTCCTGCCCTTTTACGCCCTCCCTGGAGAGCGTGGTGTTGGTGGCGATCACGGCTTCGATTTCGTGGTGCAGCAGGAGGGATGCGATTTCGTCTATTGCTTCGTCCGTAAGATCCGGTGAAATTTTCACCGCAAGCGGAACCTGTTTGTGGAATCGGGCAGCGAGCTCCCTCTGCTTCGACTTGAGGGAAGAGAGCAGCTTGTTCAATTCGTCCGCCTGCTGGAGCTGGCGCAGATTTTGGGTATTGGGCGAGGAAATGTTGATCGTGACATAGCTTGCGTGGGGATAGACCTTTTCCAGGCAATGGAGATAATCTCCTGCTGCGGACTCGATCGGGGTGTCGAAGTTCTTGCCGATGTTGATTCCCAGGATACCCTTGTAGCGGGCTTTCCTGACGTTCCTGAGCAGATTGTCGACCCCTTCGTTGTTGAATCCCATCCGGTTGATGATTCCACGGGATTCGGGCAGCCTGAAAAGCCTGGGTTTCGGGTTTCCTGGCTGGGGCCGGGGGGTGACCGTGCCGATTTCGATGAAGCCGAATCCGAGGCTTGCGAGCGCATCGATGTAGTCGCCGTTCTTGTCGAGCCCGGCAGCGAGTCCGACAGGGTTGCGAAATTCCAGTCCCATGACTTCGACCGGGTTGGCGGGTCTGGATGCAGGGTTCGGCATCAATCCGAAATCGTTCAACGATTCGAGCATGCTGAGCGAGAGGTGATGGGCGCGCTCGGCATCGAGCTTGAAGAGGAAGGGGCGGACCAGGGAATAAATCATGTTTTTCCGATCCCCTGCCATTGCCCGTCGATGTAGCCTTCAAGAGGCTTGAAATTGATTTTGTAGGCCATTTTCCTGCTTTGTGCTATCCAGTATCCGAGGTAAAGGTGAGGGCGCTGCATTTTTCTGCACAATTCGATCTGCCACAGTATATTGTAAGTGCCGAAGCTCGCGTCAGGGATGTCGGGATCGAAAAATGTATAGACCGAAGACAAGCCGTCGTCGACCTCGTCGACGATGCTGACCATCGCAAGTTTCCCGTTTTCCCTGAATTCGTAGAGCATGGTTGCGACCTGGCTTTGCAGCAGGGATTGGCAGTATTGTTCCGCGCTGTCTTCATCCATGCCGCCGCCCGGATGCCTTGCGTTCTGGTAGCGCCGGTAAAGCTCGAAATGCTCGGGTTCGAATGCGAGTTCGCGGGGGATCGCTTCCAGATTTTCGTGCCGCTTCAGGCTTCTTTTTTGAGCGCGATTGGGTTCGAAGGCTGCGACATCGACGCGCACGGCAATGCAGGCTTTGCAGTGTCTGCAGCGGGGGCGATAGACGAAAAGGCCGCTGCGGCGGAATCCGGAATGGAGCAGATCACCGAAGGCGCCATTGATATCGACGCGATGGGGAGGGGCAACCTCGGAGCGGGCGAGCCTGCCCTCAAGGTAGCTGCACGGGTATTCGGCAGTCAGATAGTACTGCCAGGGATCACTCAACGAGGTCATGATCGAAATGCCATTTTCCTGTCCTGTCGGGGCCATCCGCCCATGCCTTCAATTTTAGGGCAAATTCGCTTCGAGGGATTTCGGTTGCCCCGAAGGAAACCAGATGGGTCGTTCTCACTTGGCAGTCTATCATGCGATAGCCCCAGCGTTTCAGTTGCTGCACGAGGTGGACGAAGGCGATCTTGGAAGCGTCCGTCTTTCTCGAGAACATCGATTCCCCGAAGAATACCCGGCCCAGTGCGATGCCGTACAGTCCTCCGGAGAGGCTTCCCCCAATCCAGGTCTCGATGCTGTGGGCAAGCCCCATTTGGTGCAGTCTGCAATAGGCTTCGATCATCTGTTCCGAAATCCAGGTGCCAGCCCCGTCCTTCCTCGGTTCCGCGCATTTTCTCATGACTTCTTCGAAAGCGGTATCGACCCTGATCTCGTAGTCCTTCCTGAGCGCTTTTTTGAGGGAGCGCGACAGCTTCAGGTTTTTCGGGAACAGGACGAGGCGGGGGTCCGGGCTCCACCACAGGATGGGATCTTTCTCGCCGAACCAGGGAAAAATGCCCTGACTGTAGGCGTCGATCAGCCGCTCCGGGGAAAGATCTCCTCCTGCGGCCAGAAGTCCGTCGGGCTGGCGCAGCGCCGTATCGGGAGGGGGGAAGGGAGTATGTTTTCCCAGCCATTTCAGCATAGGGTATTGAACTTTACTGCCAGGAATGCAATCTCATGTCGATGGATAGCGATTTTACCGCATTTTTGCCGTTTCCGATGGACAGCGGAGCATTAAGACTTCATAATTTCCCCCAGTACAGGGTTCGGACTCATGAAATTTCTTTTTGACCTTTTTCCGGTCGTTCTTTTTTTCGGCACCTACCAGATTTTTCCCCATTTCGGGCCGAAAGAGGAGGCCATGTTTTATGCCACGGCAGTTGCCATCATTGCGACTTTCGTCCAGATCGTGTGGACCTATCTGAAGTACAGGAAAGTCGACAACATGCTGTGGATGAGCTTTGCGATCGTGCTCGTCTTCGGCGGGGCGACGCTGCTCTTTCACGACAAGGCTTTCATCATGTGGAAGCCTTCGGTTCTGTATTGGTGCTTCGCAACGGTTCTGTTGGTGAGCGCGACCTGGTTCGACAAGAATCTGATTCGAACTATGCTGGAGACGCAATTGAGCGCGCCGGATCGCGTATGGGAGAGGCTCAATATGGTCTGGGCGGCTTTTTTCGCCGTGATGGGATTCGCCAATCTTTATGTCGCGATGAACTTTTCGGAGTCCGCCTGGGTCAAATTCAAGCTCTTTGGGACGCTCGGATTGATGCTGGTTTTCGTGTTCGCCCAGAGCCTGATGCTTTCCAGGTATGCAGAAGACAAGGAAAATTGATGTTGTATGCTATTATCGGGAAAGATCATGAGGGTAGCGGAGAAAAGCGCGTCAAGGCCCGTCCTGCGCATTTGGAAAGGCTGGAAGCATTGAAGGAGGAAGGCAGGCTGATCCTGGCAGGCCCGTTCCCTGCGATCGATTGCAATGATCCGGGCGCATTTTCCGGGAGTTTGATCGTCGCCGAATTCGATTCGATCGAGGCTGCCAGAGCATGGGCTGACGCCGACCCCTACGTGATCGATGGAGTATTCGATGAGGTCGAAGTGAAACCCTTTAAAAAGGCGCTGCCTTGAAGGAAATCAGGGAAACCATCATCGAAAGGCTGGGGGAGCTCGATGCCGAAAGGCTCGAAATCGTCGACGAGAGCGAGAAGCACCGCGGGCATGCCGGATCGGGCGGCGGGGGGCATTACCGCATGACCGTCGTGTCGAACCGCTTCTCCGGGCAGAACCTCATGGCTCGCCACAGGCTGATTTACGGCATGCTTTCCGATTTGATGAAGAAAGACATTCATGCGCTTGCCATCCAGGCCTATACCCCCTCAGAATATCAATCGAAACAACCAACAACCTAAAGGAAAAAAAATGCCCTTATTGAAATCCCTGATCGCTGCATCGAGCCTGCTGGCCGTTTCCGTCTGCTATGCGCAAGATTCCAGCGTCCTGACCAAGCCGGTCGCGACTGTCAACGGCGTCGGCATACCGGAATCCCGTTACGATTTCGTCCTGAAGCAGAACATGGCGCAGCGCGGCGAATCGGATTCCCCCGAGCTTCGCAAGAACATCAAGGAGACCCTGATCAATCAGGAAATCATCGCGCAGGCTGCGGCCAAGAAGGGACTGGACCAGACGGCGGATTTCAAGACCATGATGGATTTGAGCCGCGAACAGAATCTGGTGAATGCCTATCTGCACGACTATGCCAAGAATCATCCCGTCACCGATGCCGAAATGAAGCAGGAATTCGACAAGATCAAGGCTCACATGGGAAGCAAGGAATACAAGGTGCGCCATATCCTGGTCAAGACCGAAGCCGAAGCCAAGAAGATCATCGCAGACCTCAAGAAAGGCGCCAACTTTTCCAAGCTTGCTGCCGAGAAGAGCGAGGATCCTGGTTCCAAGAGCAATGGCGGCGAACTCGACTGGGCGCCCGCTTCGAATTTCGTCCAGCCTTTCGCCGATGCGGTGCGTTTGCTGAAGAAGGGTGAAATCACCCCTGCGCCTGTTCAAACCCCGTTCGGCTGGCATGTGATCCAGCTGCAGGACGAAAAGGCGCTGAAACTGCCCACCTTCGATCAGGTCAAGCCCCAGCTTCAGCAGCGCGTTCAGCAGGAGCATATCCAGAAGCTGATTTCAGATCTGCGCGCGGCAGCCAAAGTGGAAGAGTAAGTTTTTTGGATGAAAGGCCCCCGACTTCGGGGGCCTTTTCTTTTTGAAGGAGCAAAGCAATGAAGCTATCGATACTCGCCATGACGCTGCTGTTTTTTGCAACCGCCGCCCAGGCGGCTCCCGGCCCGGAGCTTCAGAAGGCCATCGCCGACGGCAGGAAGCTCTATTCCCACGAGACTTTCGGCGGAAACGGCAAAACCTGCGAAACCTGCCATGTGAACGGCGGCGTCGGGCCCGGGAAACTGCCGGACGGAAGAAGCATCCCGAGCCTCGAAAACGCCGCGGCGATTTTTCCGAGATTCAATCCCAGGGCCAGGAAAATCGTGACCCTCGAAGACCAGATCCATTCCTGCGTGCATGGCGGATTGCAGGGGAATTCTCCCGCTTTGGGGAGCGAGCAGCTCGTCGATCTCGTCAGCTACGTGACTTCCCTTTCCCAGGGCAAGGCGCTGGACATGGATGGAAAGCCCAACTGAAACAAGATATGGCGTGAAGGCGGATGCGGGAGAAATTGCCTCTCTCGTCATTCCGCCTACCGTGGAGAATCCGGCAAACGCGGCTGGACGACGGAAGCCGATCATCTCTGCGGCCAGAGGACGGACATCGTTGAAGTGTAGAGGCTGATCGAATCCGCTGGTTCGTTTTTCCTGTTCTGCATCGGCAAAGTCGAACACGGTATGGAAAGAGAATGCCAACGAATTACTTTCTATAGACTTCGGACAGGTCCAAAAACTAATGAAAGTACAAGAAACGAATGCCCTCTCGCGGCTGACATGGAACGTTTTGGAGTGCACCCTTCGTGGAGTGGCCTGGTACTCGAATAATCTTCAACGTAACGCCCGCATTGAATGGTGCCCAACCCATCATTCCACCGGGCCGCGCGAAAAGCCGGCGCAGCGCCGGTGACTTCGAGTTAGCCACCCCGACAACACGGAGAACCCAATGGGTCAGCGATTCAACGAACTATCCGGAAAACATGTCCAGTTCATCACCGAACAGAAGATATTTTTTGTCGGAACCGCTACCGCAGACAGTCGTGTGAATGTTTCCCCTAAGGGCATGGATTCGCTAAGAGTTCTAAGCAGCACCAATGTCGCTTGGCTAAATGTTACCGGCAGTGGCAATGAAACTTCCGCCCATGTACAGCTAGACCCACGGATGACCATCATGTTCTGTGCCTTTGATGGCCCGCCGCTAATCTTGCGCCTCTATGGCACCGCGGAGGTCGTCCACAAGGGCGACCCCGAGTGGAATGAGCTTTTTTCTTTGTTCAAGCCGCTACCCGGCGCTCGGCAAATTTTCGACGTCACGATCGATCTCGTGCAAACCTCTTGTGGAATGGCTGTCCCCTATTTTTCATATGCCGGTGATCGAGAACTGCTCTCTGACTGGGCCATAAGGAAAGGGGGCGAAGGCTTGAAGCAGTATTGGGAGGAAAAAAACCAAATGAGTATTGACGGTATTCCCACACGGATCGTTGCCAAAAGTCGCTAACCCATCGAAATACAGGAACGACGAGACCGGCGCTCCGGCCTACGATCCGGCAATTCTTGCAGCCGAAGATTCCTGAACATACATTCCTGATTGCCATGAGCTATAATTCGGGAATTGACAGTTTTCTTCGTCTCGATTTCGAAAGGACATTCATGAACTCGAAACCTCTTCTCCAGGGTGCATTGGCTGTTTTGACGGGCGTCTTTCTGGCTGTGCAGGCCCCGATCGCTCAGGCGAATATTGTGCCAACGAAGGAAATGGCGGCAAAAAATCAGGCCGATGCCGATAGAGCCAAGGTCCAGTCCTTTCTCGATCGGGCGGACGTCAGTGCCCGGCTTCAGACGCTCGGCGTGGATGGGGTGATGGCAAAGAAACGGGTCGCGGCCCTGAACGACCGGGAAGCCCATTTGCTGGCAGAGAAGATCGACGCCCTGCCGGCGGGCGGCAACCTGAACCTGAGCGATTCCAACCTCATCGTGATACTGCTGGCAGCGATCCTGCTCGTGCTGATCATTTAGCCTTGTTCGGGGAGTCCAAGCTTGTCCTGGATTCGGCTGTTTGCCGGCGTCCTTCTTCTGGCCGGCTGCGCCGGCATGCCGACTGCGAATTATCAGACGGACAAAGGTCTGCCGAGGCAAGCCGAACTCGAAGTGCCTTTCTATCCCCAGGAAGCCTATCAATGCGGCCCGGCGGCGCTGGCCATGGCGTTCGCCTACGACGGGCTTGCCGTACGGCCGTCGGAACTCGCACGGGAAGTATATCTGCCAGGGAAGGAAGGGACCCTGCAGGTGGAAATGCTGGCTGCTGCGAGGCGCGCAGGGCTCGTTCCCTATGTTCTGGATGGCAATCCCGATGCGATGATGAAGGAGCTCGCTGCAGGGCACCCTGTGGTGGTATTGCAGAATCTGGGATTCGGATTCCTTCCCGCGTGGCACTATGCCGTTGTGACGGGCTATAACCTTCCCAAAAAGGAAGTCTTTCTTCATTCAGGAACGAAACGCCGTCTGGTGATAAAGCTGGATGATTTCGACTATTCCTGGTCGAAGTCGGGAAGATGGGCATTCGTGGCCCTTCCACCCCAGCAACTGCCCGCCAGCGCCACCGAGCGGGATTTCGTGGAATCCGTCGTCGAACTCGAATCCGTCTCCCCTGATTCGGCAGAGATTGCCTATCAGACGGCACTGGCGAAATGGCCGGAAGATCTTATCGCAAGGATAGGGTCGGGGAATGCAGCCTATGCCCTTCACGACTATGTGGGAGCGGAATCGGAGTATCGAAGGGCAACCGTGGATCATCCGGATTCGGGGGACGCATGGAACAATCTCGCACAGGTATTGCACGACCTCGGCCGCAACAGGGACGCGCTGGATGCGGCAAGGCGTGCGGTGAGCCTTGGCGGCGTCCGGCGGGCCGATTACGAAGCGACGCTGAAAGCCATCATTGACGATACGTCGTCAAAGTCCGTGAATTGAAGTCGTCGGGCAGTTTGGGTTCCGGGAGATGGTGTCAATCGCGCCAAGCTGCCGTCCACTCCAGTCAGGACATCGTAAATATCCCTCGGCCAAGCCGGGGGATGTTTGCTTCTGCGGAATGCGGGCATTCGTAACGTGCTAATTAATAAATGCCACCCCCTCTTAAAACTTCAATCGCAATGGTCAGTTACGTTGACTCGGCTGAACGGCGGGATTGTCGCAACCTGTATTTTCTGACGGGTAATGTTGATTAATACACTCCAGTATACTATATATCTTTAATATGCGCGGGGTCACGCAAGTCTCGGTCCCGGTGCGCCGGCCGGACAATCGGTGCGCCGTTCGACACAATCGTTAAAACAATTCACGCATGGGTTATGGATAACGTTTCCCGTTCCACGGAAGAAAGATCGGAAGAGTTGTGGTATGCGAAGGCCATGGAGCAGCTCGTCGAAGTGGTCCAGCAGCTTTCACTCGCACGCGAACTCGATACGGTGATGGATATTGTGCGCAAGGCCGCGCGGAAGCTGACGGAAGCCGATGGCGCGACCTTCGTCCTGCGCGATGGTGACAAGTGCTTCTATGCCGACGAAGACGCCATCGCGCCGCTCTGGAAAGGGCGGCGCTTTCCCATGAGCGCCTGCATCAGCGGCTGGGCCATGCTCAACAAAAAGCCCGCGGTCATCGAGGACATCTACGCCGATCCGCGCATTCCTGCGGACGCCTACCGGCCCACGTTCGTCAAGAGCCTCGCCATGGTGCCAATCAGGACCATCAAGCCGGTCGGGGCGATAGGCATCTACTGGGCCGAGCGACGCAACCCCTCTGCCGCGCAGGTCAGGATACTCCAGGCGCTCGCCGACACTACCGCAGTGGTCATGGAAAACGTGAGCGTCTATTCCGAACTGGAGATGAGGGTCAGGCAACGCACCTCGGAGCTTCAGGTCATCCTCGACAATGTGCAGGTGGGCATCGTTTTCTCGGTGAACGGACAAATTGTGAGGGCCAACCCGAAATCAGCCGAGATGTTCCGGCTGGGAACGCCCGAGGCCATGCTGGGCATGCCGACTGAAACCCTGCTCCGCACCCCGGCCTTCGATTCGGCCAGAACGCTTCTCTCCGAAGATCGCGTGTTCGACGCCGAAACGAAGCTGGTGCGCCGAGACGGGACGGAATTCTGGGCGCGCATGCTCGCCAAGTCTCTCGAATCTGAAAAACATCAGGGCGGAGAAATCTGGGTGGTCAACGACGTCAGCGAGGCCAAGGCCAAGGAGAAGGTACTCGACGAGTTGAGAGTTGCGGCCGAGGAGGCGACCCAGTTCAAGAGCGAATTCCTCGCCACGATGAGTCACGAAATCAGGACGCCGCTTACCGGCATGCTGGGGATGCTGGAGCTGCTTTCCCTGACCGGCCTGGACGGCGAGCAGTGCGCGACCCTGAATGCGGCCTGGGATTCCGGCAGGGGATTGCTGCGCATCGTCAACGACATCCTGGATTGGTCGAAGATCGAGGAGGGAAAGCTGGCGCTTTCGCCGCGCGCCACTTCAATTCCCGACCTGTTGCAGGCATCCGTCAATACCTATTCGCGGATCGCCAGCGCGAAGGGGTTGCTTTTGAGGCAGCGGGCAGATTCGCGCCTGGCTTCGGCCTATATCGTCGACCCCCTGCGCCTTTCCCAGGTGCTCAACAATTTCGTCAGCAACGCGATCAAGTTCACGCAATCCGGCGAGATCGAACTGAGTGCGGAATTCCTGGCCCATATGGAGAACGGCGACAGAATGCGCGTTTCGGTCAGGGATACCGGGATAGGCATTCCCAGGGATGTCCAGGAAAGGCTTTTTCAGCGCTACCGGCAGGAGAGCGCTGACACCGCGCGCATGTACGGCGGGACGGGACTGGGGCTGTCGATCTGCCGGCGCCTCGCGGAATTGATGGACGGGACAATCGAACTGGAAAGCGAGCCTGGACGGGGATCGGTCTTCAGCATCAGCCTGGTGCTGCCGATCTCCGCTGCGCCCGGAGAGCCGACGTCCGATCCCCATCCCGAAGTTGCACAGAGGGCGGTCAGGCCGCTGCTCGAAGGCGGCGGGAATGCGCCGCAGGTATTGGCGGTAGACGACCATCCGATCAACAGGGATCTACTTGCTCGCCAGATCAGGCTTCTCGGCCTTCGCGCCGAAACCGCCGAGAACGGGGAGGCGGCGCTGGCCATGTGGCGGGAAGGGAGGTTCTCCATGGTCATCACCGACTGCCATATGCCCGAAATGGACGGATATGAACTGTCACAGGCGATTCGCAGGATTGAATCTGAAGAAGCGCGACCCCATACTCCTATCATCGCCTGGACCGCCAACGCGCTTGTCGAGGAATCGGCGCGCTGCCGTTCGGCCGGGATGGACGAACTGCTGGTCAAGCCAGCCGGCATGGCGCAACTGAGAGAAATTCTGGCGAAGTGGCTGGGCATGGCGGGAAACGATCCGGTCGACCTCGAAGTGCTGGGCATGGTCGTGACGGACGGCGAGGCCCGGATCCATCTGCTGAAAGACTTCCTGAAACATATCCGCACCGACAGGGAGAGGCTTCTGGAAATGTTCGGGAAGGGCGACCGCGCCGGGGTGGAGAGCACAGTACACAGGATGAAGGGTTCGAGCATGATGATCGGGGCGAAACATCTGGCCGATGCCTGCGGCATCATCGAAAAGTCTGCGCGAGACGGAGACATGGACGGGGCAGTCAGGTCGATAGAAACGCTGGACGAGGCCATGGGCCGATTCGAGGCTTATCTTGTGGACGAGACGCAGGAAACCGGAAGATGAGGATCACCGAACTCAATGTCCTGATCGTGGAGGACGACGAATTCCAGCGCGGGATCATCGCGAGCATCCTGGCTTCCCTGGGGATCGCTCTGGTTTCACAGGCTGAAAACGGGAGGCGGGCGCTCGAGATCATCCACGGCGCATCGAGACCGATCGACGTCGCGCTTTGCGACCTGAACATGCCCGAAATGGACGGCATGGAGTTCCTCAGGCACCTCGGCGAAGAGCACCAAAGCATCTCGGTCATTATTACCAGCGCCCTGGACAGCAATCTGCTCGCCTCGGTGGGCAGGATGACCAAATTGTATGGCATCAACCTGCTCGGGGTGATGGGGAAGCCCATCCTGCTGGCGAATCTCGAGGCGCTGCTTTCGAAACACGGCAGTGCGCCGCCGAAAGTGGGAAATCCGCCCAAAAGGAGTTTCTCCCTCGACGAAATACTGCGGGGGATAGAGGCCGACCAATTCGAGCCCTATTTCCAGCCGAAGGTGGACCTGAAAACCGGAAGGCTGGTGGGTGCAGAGGCCTTGGCGCGGTGGATGCATCCCGAGCACGGCGTGGTCGGCCCGGACGAATTCATCCCCCATCTCGAACGTTCCGGCAGCATCGACGACCTGACTTTCCTCATCCTGGAAAAATCCGCAGCGGCCTGCCGCTCCTTCCACGAGGACGGGCATCTGCTGACCGTCTCGGTCAACCTGTCCCTGGTTTCCCTGAGCGACACTTCCGTCGCGGACAGGATCACCCGAACCATTCGCCGGTCCGGGATAGAGCCACACTATCTAGTCCTGGAAATCACGGAATCTGCAGCCATGACCAATGTCGCGCAGGCATTGGAAAACCTGGCCCGATTGTGCATGAACGGATTCGCTCTTTCCATCGACGACTACGGGACGGGGTCTTCCAACATGGAGCAGCTGACGCGCATCGCATTCAGCGAGCTCAAGATCGACCAGTCCTTCGTGAAGGGGTTTTCGGAAAACAGGGCGCTGCGAATTGTGGTCGAATCGAGCATCGACATGGCGTACAAGCTCCACGTCACGAGCGTGGCCGAAGGCGTGGAAAGCCGGCAGGACTGGGATGCGTTGAAGGCGGCCGGGTGCGTCGTCGCGCAGGGCTACTTCATCGCGCAGCCGATGGACGCGAAGGCTTTCGCCGAATTCGCGGCGAACTATCAGCCGCCATCGCCACCCGCTGCCTCTCCCCACCCTGTGAAGCAGCAGATCAGGATACTTGTGGTTGACGACGACAATTTCGCTCGCAAGATCGTCCTCAGGGTACTGCGCGATTTGGGATATTCGGATGTCACCGATGCCGCCAGCGCGGAAGCCGCAATCAAACTGTTAGAATCCAGTTCGTTCGACCTTATTCTCACCGACATCGATATGCCCGGGATGAACGGATTGAAGTTCATCCAGATGATCAGGAGCGGGAAAACCCACGCCAAGCCGGGAACCAGGGTCATGGTGCTGACCGTTCTTTCCCGGACGGACATACTCGGTATCGCTCTGGCACTGGACGTGAACGGCTTCCTGGTCAAGCCTGTCATCCCCGCTGTGGTCGAGGAGAAGCTTGCTCGGGCCATGACCGAGAATCTTCGCTTGCATTCCCCGATTGCCTACGAAACCGTTATGACGGAGCTGAAAAGCCTCGATCTCGAGCCGTACGGAATGCGGGTGGGGGCGGCCATCGTCCTGGAGGAAGGAAGGGAGAAAAGCGACAGGGGTCGCTCTCTGGCGCTGTTCAGGCTGCGCCCAGGGATGGTCCTGAAGGAGAGCGTCCATCTCAAGGATGGAACCTTGATATTGTCGGCCGGACACCCGCTCACCGAGCTGTCGATCAACCGGCTGAACGATCTTCAGGCCCTGCTGCCTTCCAACGGCGTCGTCGTCCGGGATACGCCCTGAACACCCCTGTGAATCAGGGGGTACTGACCTGATGGAATGGTTTTCGGACAATTCGAGTGAACAGTCCGGGACGACTAATCCGCCATTGCCCCTGGAGGGAGCAGGGTGGATGGAAGGTCGAGACCGCTGAAAATCCCCTCAGCCCACCCACTTGCGGGCGTTCCTGAACATCCTCATCCATGGGCCGTCGCTTCCCCAGCCTGAAGGGTGCCAGGAATGCTGCACCGTCCTGAAAATCCGCTCGGGATGCGGCATCATGATGGTGAACCGCCCGTCCGGGGTGGTGAGGCCGGCGATGCCTTCGGGAGAACCGTTGGGATTGAAGGGATAGCGTTCGGTCGCAATGCCATGGTTGTCGACATAGCGCAATGCCACATGCTCCTTCGCCTTGCCGGGGCCGAATTCCGCATAGCCTTCGCCGTGGGATACGACGATGGGCATCCTGCTTCCAGCCATGCCGTCGAGGAAGATGGAGGGGGTTTTCTCGACTTCCACCATGACGAAGCGCGCCTCGAACTGCTCCGAGCGATTCCTGACGAAATGCGGCCAGTTTTTGGCGCCCGGAATGATGTCGTGAAGATTGCTCATCATCTGGCAGCCGTTGCAGACGCCGAGTGCGAAAACGTCCTCTCTCCGGAAGAAGGCTTCGAATTCCGTCCTCGCCCTTGAATTGAACAGGATGGATTTCGCCCATCCTTCCCCGGCGCCCAGCACGTCTCCGTAGGAAAAACCGCCGCAGGCGGCGAATCCCTGGAATGCATCCAGGCTCACCCTCCCCGAAATGATGTCGCTCATGTGCACGTCGACAGCTAGAAATCCGGCCCTGTCGAATGCCGCAGCCATTTCGACCTGGCCGTTGACGCCCTGCTCGCGCAGGATCGCGAGCTTCGGCTTCGCGAGATGGACGAAGGGGGCCGAGATGTCCTCAACAGGATCGAAAGTGAGCTTCGCATGCAGCCCCGGGTCCTGCGCATCCAGTATCCTGTCGTATTCCTGCCTGGCGCAATCGGGATTGTCGCGAAGTTTCTGCATGTGGTAGGTCGTCTCCGACCATGCCCTGTTGAGATCGATCCTGCCCTCGTCGAGAAGCAGGGCGTCGCCCGTTTTGACGACGAGCCTGTCTTCGGAATTGGGCGAGCCGATCACATGCACCATTTTCGCAAGGCCCGCCTCGGCGAAAGTCTCGAGGACTGCGGCAAGATCCTCTTCCCTGACCTGCAAAACGGCGCCCAGCTCCTCGTTGAAGAGGGCCTCGAAAATGCAGCTGCTTTTGTCGTCGCAATGCATGTCGATCGCTTCGACCACTTTGGTTTCGAAGCAGACCTGCTCCAGATCGACGCTGATTCCGAGGTGCCCCGCGAAGCTCATTTCGCAAAGCGTGACGAACAGGCCGCCGTCGGATCTGTCGTGGTAGGCGAGGATTCTTCCTTCGCGGTTCAATTTCTGGAGCGCTGCGAAAAAGGCTTTCAGCCTCAGGGCATCGTCCAGATCGGGGCAAAGATTTCCGGTCCTGTTGTAGACCTGGGCGAGGATGGAGCCGCCGAGGCGGGCTTTCCCCGCCCCCAGATCGACCAGGATAAGCGCGCTTTTTCCGCAGTCGGAGCGCAATTGCGGCGTCAGGGTGAGTCCGGCATCCCGGACCTGCGCGAAGGCCGAGACGATGAGGGAGAGCGGGGCGGCGACCGATTTCTTGTTGTCCGATGCGTCCGTCCAGGCCATCTTCATCGACATCGAATCCTTGCCCACCGGAATGCTGATCCCGAGATGCGGGCAAAGTTCCATGGCGACAGCCTGAACGGTATCATAGAGCGCGGCATCTTCACCGGGATGCCCGCTAGCTGCCATCCAGTTGGCCGAAAGCTTGATCATGCCGATGTCGTCTATGCAGGCCGCTGCGATATTCGTGATGGCTTCCCCGATCGCCATGCGGCCGGAAGCCGCGGGATGAATCAGCGCGATCGGCGTGCGCTCGCCGATGGCGAAAGCTTCTCCCCTGACGGATTCGAAATCGGAAAGCGTCACGGCGACATCGGCAACGGGAACCTGCCAGGGACCTGCCATCTGGTCTCTCGCGGTCAAGCCCCCCACGGTTCGGTCGCCGATGGTGATCAGGAAGGTCTTGTCGGCAACCGCGGGGGCTCGCAGCACCCGATAGGCCGCTTCCTTCAATTCCAGCAGGTCGGGCTTGAAGGCGGGCAGGTCTTTGGCGATGCGGGTCACGTTCCGGGTCATCCTGGGCGGTTTGCCCAACAGGACGGAGAGCGGTATGTCGACCGGACGATTGTCGAATACGGGGTCCAGGATTTCCAGCTGCTCGTCGAGGGTCGCCGTGCCGATCTTCGAGAAGGGGCAGCGTTCCCTCTCGCAGATGGCAGAAAACAGATCCAGATCTTCCGGCTTTATCGCCAGCACATAGCGCTCCTGGGCTTCGTTGCACCAGATCTGCATCGGGCTCATCCCGGGCTCTTCGCTCATGATGTCGCGCAAATTGATCCTGCCGCCCCGGCCTGAGCCGTGAACGAGTTCCGGAACCGCGTTGGAGAGCCCTCCGGCGCCCACGTCGTGGATGGAAAGGATGGGGTTTTGTTCTCCCATTTGCCAGCAGCGGTCTATGACTTCCTGAGCCCTGCGCTGCATTTCCGCATTGCCGCGCTGCACCGAGTCGAAATCCAGATGCTCGGCATTGCTCCCGGTATTCATGCTCGATGCGGCGCCTCCTCCGAGCCCGATCAGCATGCCGGGGCCGCCGATCTGGATCAGGACGGCTTCGGCCGGGATTTCCCGCTTGAACGACTGGCTGTCCAGAATGCTGCCGAGGCCCCCCGCCAGCATGATCGGCTTGTGGTAGCCGCGCATTTCGCCGCCCACTTCTTCCTCGTAAGTGCGGAAATAGCCGCAAAGATTGGGGCGCCCGAATTCGTTGTTGAACGCGGCCCCGCCTATGGGGCCTTCCAGCATGATCTGCAGGGGGGAGGCGATATGCCCCGGCCTGCCGTAGTCCGAGCTTTCCCAGGGCTGGACGAACCCCGGGATGTTGAGATTGGATACCGAAAACCCGGTGAGCCCGGCCTTGGGTTTCGATCCGCACCCGGTCGCGCCTTCGTCCCGGATCTCGCCGCCTGCTCCCGTTGCGGCGCCCGCATAGGGGGAAATGGCGGTGGGATGATTGTGCGTTTCCACCTTCATCAGGATATGGGTCAGCTGATTCTCGTGCCGGTAGGCACCGTCTTTCCCCGGAAAGAAGCGGGATGTCCGGCTTCCTTCCATGATGGCCGAATTGTCGCTGTAGGCGAGCACAGTACCCTGCGGGTTCATGGCGTGGGTGTGGCGTATCATCGAAAACAGCGAGCGCGATTGCGTTTGCCCGTCGATCACCCAGTCGGCATTGAATATCTTGTGGCGGCAATGCTCCGAATTGGCCTGGGCGAACATCATGAGTTCCACGTCCGTGGGGTTGCGCCCCAGAATATTGAAATTCTCGGCGAGATAGCTGGTTTCGTCCGGAGAAAGGGCAAGGCCCATTTGCCTGTTCGCAGCTTCGAGCGCCTCGATGCCGCCCGAGAGAATGTCGATCGTGGACAGGGGGGAGGGGGCGAATTTCCTGAAAAGCGCTGCGGCGTCCGCAAGGGAGGGAACGACGCATTCCGTCATCCTGTCGTGGATCAGGGGGAGCAGCTTTTCCCTTTGCGAGAGAGTCGCGTCGATCCGGTAGAGGATGCCGCGCTCTATCCTTTCGATGAAATCGAGGCCGCAATGTCTGGCGATATCGGTGGCTTTCGAGGACCAGGGGGAGATGGTGCCGATGCGGGGCAGGACCAGCAGCATTTCTCCAGTTTCCGCGGAATTTTCGCTATCCGGACCGTATTCGAGGAGTTTTTCCAGGATTTGCGATTCGCCCTGTTCCAGCATCCTCGAAGAAGAGACGAAATGCCAGAATTCTGCATGGATGGCCGAAACTTCCGGCATGAAAGAGCGGACCGATTCGAGAAGCTTCTTCAGGCGGAAATCGGAGAGGGCGCTGCGTCCGCGCAGCATGATGAATTCAGACATGATTGACCCGGATCAAGAGTGTTTCTGGCTGTACAATTGCATGTATTATATCCCAAATGACTGCGCTGTTTTGCCCATGAGAGATCTTTCGGAAATTTTCGAGCCCGTCTGTTCGAGGGATGAAATCGAGGCCATCGAGCAGCTTCTCGATGCGCCGCTCATGGAAAGGGCGGGGCTTGCCGCGGCGCAATTCGTGCGGGATACGCTTGCTGCGGGAAAAGTGCTCGTTCTCGCCGGGCCCGGAAACAACGGCGGGGATGCCTTGGTCGCCGCCCGCCATCTGAGATCCTGGTGGATCGACGTCACCCTGGTTTTTACCGGGAACCCGCAAAAGCTCCCCGTCGACGCCGCCCGGGCTTATCGGGAATGGCTCGATTGCGGCGGGATTTGCCATCAGGCAATTCCCCGGCAGGACAAATGGGATCTGGTGATCGACGGGCTGTTCGGCACCGGCTTGAAGCGGCCGCTTGCGGATGGCTACAAAACCATGGTCGACACCGTCAATGCGCTCGGCATTCCCATCCTTTCCATCGACATGCCGAGCGGGGTGGATTCGGATACCGGGACGGTTCCGGGTGCTGCGGTGAAGGCGGCGCATACCCTGACATTCATCGCATTGAAGCCCGGCCTCTTGACGTCCGATGGACTCGATCATTGCGGGAGCGTTCACCTCGACACGCTGGGGCTCGATACGCCTGCCTTGAGGAAGCCGCAGGGTTGGGTGTCGAATTCGAAAATCGTTGCTGCCAGCTTCAGGAGGCGGCCCAGAAACAGCCACAAGGGGACCTTCGGCAGCACTGCAATCATCGGCGGCTCCAAAGGCATGCTGGGGGCGGCCCTGCTTGCTGCGAGAGCCGCGCTGAAGCTGGGCTCCGGAAAGGTTTTTCTGCGCGCGCTCGATGATTTTGAAGTCGATCCCGTCCAGCCCGAGATCATGATGCGGGATGCCGCAGAGGCGATGGAAGCCTCGACTTTCGTGATCGGGCCGGGGCTCGGAAAA
The DNA here is from genome assembly GCA_021802655.1 of Pseudomonadota bacterium. GTDB lineage: Bacteria > Pseudomonadota > Gammaproteobacteria > Burkholderiales > JABEVD01 > JABEVD01. Next base: position 16,709 of record JAJZRP010000010.1, on the reverse strand, counting down.
TCGGAGGCAGCCCGGCGCCTCGTCGAGCGCGCGCTTTTATCCAAAAGCGCGCTGGTGATCGATGCGGATGCGCTCAACCTGATTGCGCAAGACGCGAAATTGCAGCAGGCTTTGATTGGCAGGGCCGGTATTGCAGTTTTGACGCCGCACCCTGCGGAAGCTGCCAGATTGATGGGCTGTTCGATACCGGAAATCCAGAAGGACAGGATCGCTGCCGCGACGGGACTGGTTCGAAAATTCGGCTGCCCCGTCGTTTTGAAGGGCGCCGGCAGCATTTGCGCATTTTTGGACGGGAAATGGGTGATCAATGCTTCCGGCAATCCCGGCCTCGCCCAGGCCGGAATGGGAGATGTGTTGTCCGGAATGATGGGCGCATTCCTGTCGCAGGGATTGTCTCTAGAGGACGCGCTGCTGTGCGCCGTTTACCTGCACGGCGCTGCAGCAGAAAATCTTTCCCTGGCAGGGGTGGGCCCCATGGGGATGACGGCATCCGAACTCATCGATGCGTCCAGGGCGCTTCTGAATAAAATTGTGGAAAATGGTTTGAAATGATTTCTCGCGCCGGGCAATGAAAGTATAATTGACGCCAATTCACGATTGGTGCACAGACTGATGAGAATAGTTGCCCTGATAACGCTGGTTTTTGTTCTTTCCGGTTGCGCCAGCCCTTACAACCGCAAGGATCCTCTGGAACCCTTGAACCGCAAGATCTACAAGTTCAACGATACGGTCGACAAGGCAGTGGTGAAGCCCGTTGCCAAGGGCTATGAAACAGTGGTGCCGCAAGGCATCAGGATCATGATCGGCAATTTCTTCTCGAATCTCAATGATGTGGTGGTCACCATCAACGATCTGCTGCAGTTGAAGGGGAGGCAGGCATTTTCGGATGCGGGACGGGTTTTCATCAATTCGACGATCGGCTTTGCCGGCCTTGTCGATGTGGCAGGACCTTCCGGATATCCCAAGCATAACGAAGACTTCGGTCAGACTCTGGGCTATTGGGGAGTGGCGAGCGGACCCTATCTGGTTCTGCCTTTTCTCGGGCCGAGCACGTTCAGGGATGGAGTGGGAACCGTCGTCGATTGGCAGTATTATCCGCTCTACAGAACGACCGACGTGGCGAGAAGGAACAGCCTGATTGCCCTCCAGGGGGTGGATACACGGGCGAGTTTGCTGCAATCCGAGAACATCCTGATGCAGGCTGCGCTGGATCCCTACACATTCCTCAGGGATGCCTATCTGCAGCACCGCAACAGCGAAGTCTACGACGGCAATCCGCCGATGGAAGACGAGGAGGACGATTCCTCGTCCGACAAATAAAACCGGGTCAGAGCCTTTCCGTGGCGTAATCCGCAAGCCTGGAGCGCTCGCCGCGCTGCAGCGTGACATGGCCTCCATGCGCCCAGCCCTTGAACCGGTCCACCACATAGGTCAGGCCTGAACTGCCTTCCGTCAGGTAGGGCGTGTCGATCTGGGAAATGTTGCCCAGGCAGACGACTTTCGTACCTGGCCCTGCGCGGGTGATCAATGTCTTCATCTGCTTGGGCGTGAGGTTCTGCACTTCGTCGATGATCAGGAACTTGCTGAGGAAAGTCCTTCCCCTCATGAAGTTGAGCGATTTCACCTTGATCCTGGAGCGGATGAGGTCATGGGTGGCGATTCTCCCCCAGTCCCCGCCTTCCTCGTCGGTCTTGTTGAGCACGTCCAGATTGTCTTCCAGTGCGCCCATCCAGGGGCTCATTTTCTCTTCCTCCGTGCCGGGCAAAAAGCCGATATCTTCCCCCACGGGAATCGTGACGCGCGTCATGATGATTTCGGAATAGATCTTGAGCTCGATCGTCTGCATCAGGGCCGAGGCGAGAGTCAGGAGCGTTTTCCCTGTTCCTGCCTGTCCCAGCAGGGTGACGAAATCGATTTCCGGATCCATCAGCAGGTTCAGCGCAAAATTCTGTTCCTTGTTGCGCGCGGAAATTCCCCATACGTTGTTTTTCTGATGGGTGTAGTCCTTGACCGTTTCCAGAATCGCCGACTGTCCTTCCTGTTCCCTGACCCTGGCATAGAAGGGCTGGGAGTATTCCTGGTACACGAATTCATTCGCGTAAAGGCTGGCGCATAATGGTCCCTTGATGCGGTAGAGCGTGCGTCCGGCATCCTTCCAGGATTCGATTTCGCCGCCGTGCGATTCCCAGAAATCCTGGGGAAGTTCGCGCAATCCCGTGTAGAGCAGGTCGGTATCTTCCAGCACCTTGTCGTTGAAATAGTCCTCAGCCTCGACGCCGATCGCGCGCGCCTTGATCCTCATGTTGATGTCTTTGCTGACGAGGATGACCGAGCGGGACTTGAATTTTTTCTTCAGATGAAGGGCAACGCCCAGGATCTGATTGTCCGCTTTCAGCCCGGGCAGGGAGGCAGGGAGGGATTCCTCGATGGCGGAGGTCTGCAGGAAGAGTCTTCCTGTCGCGGTTTTTGCGCCATGCGATTCGAGGCCGACTCCCTCGTCGATGTCCGTCATGACCCGGCTCACGATTTCATCCAGGAAGCGGCTGGCCTGGCGGGCGTTGCGCGCGACTTCGGACATGCCCTTCTTGTTGTTGTCGAGTTCCTCAAGCGTGGCCATGGGCAGGTAGATGTCGTGTTCTTCGAAGCGGAACAGGCTGGTCGGATCATGCATCAGCACATTGGTATCGAGCACGAACAGCTTGGTTTGGTTCTTGGTCATGGTTCAGATGGATTTCAGGTAGTTGAGAACCTCATCGGCATGGCCTTCGGCCTTGACGCCGCGCCATTCCTTGAGGATTTTTCTTTCGGAGTCGAGCAGGAAAGTGCTGCGTTCGACCCCGCGCACGGTCTTGCCGTACATCATTTTCTGCTTGATCACCCCGAACAGGTTGCAGGCAAGCTCTTCGCCGTCGCTCAGCAGGTCGAAAGATAGGTTGTATTTCGACTTGAAATTCTCGTGGGACTTGATGCTGTCGCGGGAGATGCCCAGCACCAGGCAGCCGAGCCTGGCGAAGGATTCGTGCAGATCCCGGAATTGCTGGCTCTCCGTGGTGCAACCCGGAGTGTTGTCCTTGGGATAGAAGTAAAGGAGGATAAATTTTTCGCTGCAGGCGGATAATTGAAAATTCTTTCCGCCGGTGGAAGGCAGTACAAAATCGGGGACGGTTTGCATGATGCCGGAATGGATTCCTGTGAAAGTTGTTCAGGCAACCTTAACTTAACTGCATTAGGCTTGTCAAAGCAGTTTTGGTTGTCATATTGCAGATGGGTGCTGCGGGCGAAATTCAGCCCCTGTTTGGACGAAATTTGTTATAATCTGCGTAATTTGCGTACCCTGACCCGGTGGTCGGATTGTATGGTGTTTGGATTCGTTGGGGTGGCGGGCGCTCTGAAAAAGGATGGTCTACGGATGGTGGCATTGAATGAAATTACCAAGGATATCAATCTGGCCAAGGGGGAGCATGCTGTATTGCTGATTCATGGCTTGTCCGGAACGCCGCTGGAAATGCAATATGTGGCGAGGGCGCTCCACAAGGCAGGCTATACCGTAAGAGCTCCCCATTTTTCCGGTTACGGCTACAGCGAACGCTCTACCACCAAAAAATGGCAGGAATGGCACGGGGAAGTCGTCAGGCATTTCGACGACATGAAGCGGCAATACAAGACGGTTTCGGTCTGCGGCCTTTGCATCGGCGCTGTGCTTGCCCTGAATCTCGCGGCTGAGAAAAAGGATGAGGTCGCCGGACTTTCTCTTCTCGCCACCACGCTCTATTTCGACGGCTGGAGCATCCCCTGGTACCGGTTTCTTTTGCCTCTTGGCTACTATACTCCTTTCAGGTATTTCTACTCCTATCGCGAGCGGGAGCCTTACGGGCTGAAGAACGAACAACTGCGCGCCTGGATTGCCCGTGAAATGACCGAAAAGTCAACTTCGGCGGCGGGCTCGGCAAAAATCCCGATGAGCGGCATTTTCGAAACGGACAAGCTGATCAGTGAAGTGAAGAGAAATGTTGGGAGTGCCACAGCTCCCGCCCTGATCATCCATTCTCTGGAGGACGATACCGCTACCGTCAGGAGCGCGGATTTCGTCGAGAAGCATATCGGGAGCAAGAAAGTACGCAAGATTTTCCTCGACGACTGCTATCATATTGTGACGATGGACAATCAAAAACACATCGTCGCAGAAGAAACCATCCGCTTTTTCAATGAAGTAATCGCGGGTGAAGCCCATCCCTCATCAAGTGTTGAATTTGACACGGTACGTGTAGCCTGAAACAAAGCATATGACAACTTTACAAACGATACAAAAGCTCATGGCGGAAAATTTCGAGATGAGCGAAGCCGATCTTCAGCCTGAAAGATCGCTTGAAACCCTGGGCCTCGATTCCCTTTCCGTCATCGAATTCATGTTCGTGCTGGAAGATGAATTCAAGATCAAACTTTCTGACGAACGGGTCGAAATCAAGACCATTCAAGACATTGTCTCTCTGGTGGACAGACTGGTCGCCGATCAGCACGCTTCAGAGTCAAAGCATTGAGAAGAGTCGTAATCACAGGTCTCGGGGTTGTTTCTCCGGTCGGAAACAATGCGAGCAATTTCTTTGACAATCTCATGAAAGGGAAATCCGGGGTTCGCAGTCTTTCCGCGGATTTCTCGGACAAGCTTTCCATCCGCATCGCTGCGGAAGTCGATTTCGATCCTTCAAGCCATTTTTCCAGGATGAAACTCGGATCCCTGGACCGGTTCAGCCAGTTCGCCCTGGTGGCCGCGAAGGAAGCTTTCATCGATTCAGGGCTGGCATTGACCGAGTCAGAGAAGCCTCGCGCCGGCATCTATTTCGGCACCGGAATCGGCGGGGTCGGGACGATAGAAGAGGGCTACGTCGAGATCTATACCAAGGAAGTGCCCAGAATCAAGCCGCTCACCGTACTGATGGCGATGAACAATGCCGCAGCATCCCAGATATCCATGGAATACGGATTGCAGGGGCCGAACGTGACCTATTCGACCGCATGTTCCTCCTCTTCGATCGCGATCGGCGAGGCTTACCGGCTGATCAGGCACGGCTATGCCGATGTCATGCTGGCCGGGGGGAGCGAGGCGCTGCTGACCTACGGAACGATCAATGCCTGGATCTCGCTCAGGACGCTTGCCCTGCCGGATGAAAAGGATATCTCGGCTTCATGCAAGCCGTTCTCCAAGGACAGAACCGGACTCGTGCTCGGTGAAGGGGCTGCTGTCCTGGTTCTGGAAGAAGCGGGACGCGCCATGGCGAGAGGAGCGCCGATTTACGGAGAACTGATCGGCTATGGCTCGGCAAGCGATGCCTGCCATATCACCAAACCCTCTCTGGATGGGCAGATCCGCTCCATGCGGCTTGCCATCGAAGAGGCCGGAATCGAGCCCCGAGAAATCGACCATATCAATGCCCATGGCACTGCGACGGCCATCGGGGATGCGGTCGAGACGGCCGCGATCAAGGAAGTTTTCGGCCAGCATGCCCACGGTATTCCGGTGACATCGACCAAATCCATGCATGGCCACATGATGGGTGCGACGGGCGCCGTCGAATTTTCGGCAGCGCTCCTTGCGATGAAGCACAAGAGCGTTCCGCCCACGGCCCATCTGGATACGCCGGACCCTGAATGCGATCTCGATTACGTGCCCAATGTCGGCAGGACCGGACTCGACATCAGGACAGTCATGTCGAATTCCTTCGCGTTCGGCGGCAGCAATGCCGTGCTGATCGCGCGGGAATTCAAGGCCTAGGAAACCAACCTTAGCCCAGGAATTCATTCCCCTGCAGCGCAAGCTTTCCCGCTCTTCTCGGAATTTCCCCGTAAACCACCTCATGCCTCGGCAGGGATTCGCCCGCCAGCGATTCGAAATACTGTTGCATCGAAACGAGTTCGTACCCCATGCTTTTCCAGCCGAGAAGCAATGTTTCGAATGTCCCGATCAGTTTCATGCCTTCCAGTTCCGCGTGCAGGGTGTAGACATGGCCGGTTTTAAGGGGATTCTCGCTCAATCTGAGCAGATGGGAGGCGGCATCTTCGTCCAGTCCCATCACTTCGTCCAGAGTGGGAAGGGTGGTCGGCAGTTGCGGACAGGCGATGATTTCGGCATCCTGAACAGGGATGAAAGGCGAAGTTCCCCGGGTGTCAGAGGCATAACGAAAGCCCAGTTTCTGGGTGAGGCGGAAGGCGTGGGGATTCATCTGCCAGCCTGCGGCGCCATGGATGTGCGCGGGTTCGTCGAAAATCTCCTCGAACCTCTTGCAGGCTGCCAGCATTTCCCTTGCCGTCCAGGCGGCATCCTGGTCGAAAACGTTGTTCTGCCATTTGACATGGTCATAGGTATGGATGCCGACTTCGAATCCCTCGCTTCTGACTTGCCGCATGAGTTCACTGCAGCGTCTGCCGATATCGGGCCCGGGAAGCAGGGTGCCGTAAAGCAGGGTTTTGAGGCCGTAATGCTCCAACACGGAAGTGCGGGACACTTTTTTCATAAACCCGGGCTTGAATACACGCTTCATGGCCCATCCGGTATGATCCTTCCCCAGGCTGAACAGGAAGGTGGCTTGCGCCTCCATTTTCTGCAGCAGGGAGACGAGCGGCAGAATGCCTTCACGGGTTCCCCTGAAAGTGTCGACATCGATTTTCAGGGCGAGCTTCATGCGTCGACGAGTTTGCGCGCCTCGTTGACATGGCCTCGGTAGGCTTCGTAGATGTTGACGAGCGCATCCTGCATCGTCACGCCCGGTTGCCAGCCTAGGTCGCGGCAGGTGTTGTCGATTTTCGGGACGCGGTTCTGCACGTCCTGATAGCCCTTTCCGTAATATTCGGCCGAAGTCGTCTCGACTACCTGAACCTTTCTCGCGGTGGGCTCGTATTCGGGATAGGTGTAGGCGAGATCCAGCATCATTTTCGCCAGCTCCTTGACCGAATAATTGTTTTTGGGGTTGCCGATATTGTAGATCTGGCCGGAGGCGACGCCGTCCTTGTTGTCGATGATTTTCATCAGGGCGTCTATGCCGTCGTCGATGTAGGTGAAGGCGCGCTTCTGCGTACCCCCGTCGACCAGCTTGATGTTTTCTCCGCGAACGATATGGCCGAGAAACTGGGTGATGACGCGGGAGCTCCCTTCCTTTTGCGTGTAGATGCTGTCGAGTCCCTCGCCGATCCAGTTGAAAGGCCTGAACAGGGTGAAATCGAGCCCATCCTGCATGGCATAGGCCCAGATCACGCGATCCATGAGCTGCTTGCTGCAGGAATAGATCCATCTCGGCTTGTTGATGGGCCCCAGGATCAGTTCGGAATGGTCGGGGTCGAATTCACTGTCCCTGCACATGCCGTAGACTTCCGAGGTCGAAGGAAATACCACGCGCTTTTTGTACTTGACGCAGGCCCGGACGATGGGCAGGTTTGCCTCGAAATCGAGCTCGAACACCTTGAGGGGTTCCTTGACATAGGTTGCAGGGGTCGCGATGGCGACAAGAGGCAGAACGGTATCGCATTTCTTGACATGGTATTCGATCCATTCGCGGTTGATGGTGATGTCCCCCTCGAAGAAATGGAAGCGCGGATGGTCGAGCAGGTCGGCAATGCGGTCGGTCTGCATGTCCATGCCGTAGACTTCCCAGTCAGTGGTTTCGATGATGCGGTTGGAAAGGTGGTGGCCGATGAATCCGTTCACGCCGAGTATCAGAATTTTTTTCATGGGTATCCTTGGAGGTTTTTAAATTAGGGAAATGGAGGCGGTTCCGAATTTTTCCGTCAGTATGTCCGCATCCGCTGCTTCATCGTCGAGTTCGAAAGACACCAGCCTCAATACGCCGCCTCCGCCGCAGTCGGCATAGCAGCGCCCGTTCTCGCAATAGAGGGCAGGCTTGTCAGAACGAGGGGGGCGGTTTTCGACGAGTGTCCTGAAAAGTCTGAGCTTGATGCCCCTGATTTCGGAAAACGCGCCGGGATAGGGGGGGGCGACCGCACGCACCAGATTATGGATGGTCCGTGCGGATTCAAACCAGTTTATTTTGCCGTCCTCGGCGCGACGCCCGCCGAAATAGCCTCCCAGGCTGAGATCCTGTCTGCGTAATATCGCATTGCCCGATACGAGTCTCGGCAAAGCCCGGTGCAGGGTGATTTCAGCTGCACAACTGACCTTGTGGAAAACGTCCAGAGCAGTGTCGTCAGGCAGAATGGGAACAGCGGCTTGGTCGACAATATCCCCGTTGTCGGGTTTTTCGGTCATCCTGTGCAGCGTCGCACCTGTTTCGGTTTCGCCCTTGATGATGGCCCAGTTGACCGGAACCCTGCCCCTGTATTTGGGAAGAAGCGAACCGTGCATGTTGTAGGCGCCGTGTTTGGGCAGGGCGAGCAGTTCCGCCTTCAGCATCTGCCGGTAATAGAAGGAGAAAATGAAATCGGGGCGCAAGGCGGCGACAGCATCGACCACCTCGGGCGCGTTGGGGTCGATGGGCTGGATGACCGGGATGTCGTGCAGTCTGGCGAGTTCCGCAATGCTTTCGAACCAGATGGCTTCATCGGGATTGTCCTCGTGCGTGACGACGAGGGCCACTTCGATATTTTGGGCGAGCAGCACCTGAAGGCAGCGCACTCCCACATCGTGATAGCCGAAAACGACTGCGCGCATTACTCTTTTCCTTCCAGGATGGCTTCGATCAGGTATCGCGGCCTGTGCCGCACTTCCTGATAGATCCTGCCGACATATTCGCCCAGAATGCCGATCCCGAACAGGATGATGCCGATGAAGAAGAAAACGATGCCGAAAAGGGTGAACACGCCTTCCGCTTCAGGCCCCACGATAAGGCGCCGGACCGCGAGGTAGACGACGAACAGCGTCGAAAGACAGGAAACCACAATGCCGAACAGGGAAAAAACCTGGAGCGGAACGACCGAAAATCCTGTCATGAGATCGAAATTGAGCCGGATCAGGCTGTAGAGCGAATATTTAGACTCCCCCGCAGTCCTTTCCTCGTGTTCGACCTCGATCTCGGTCGGGTTGCTCGCGAAAGTATAGGCGAGCGCAGGAATGAAGGTGTTGATTTCGCGCGCGGAATTGATCGCATCGATGATGCTGCGGCTGTAGGCGCGCAGCATGCATCCCTGGTCGGTCATTTTGATTCTCGTGATGCGCTCGCGCAGGCGGTTCATCATGCGCGACGCGACGCTGCGCCACAGATCGTCCTGGCGGTTCTTCCTGATCGATCCGACATAGTCGTACCCTTCGTCCATCCTGCCCAGAAGCTTGCCTATTTCCTCGGGGGGGTTTTGCAGATCCGCATCCAGGGTGACGATATATTTGCCGCGCACCTGCTCGAATCCGGCCATGATGGCCATATGCTGCCCGAAGTTGCCCTTGAGCAGGATGACGCGGGTCACGTCCCTGCGCGCTTCGAACTGGTTCTTCAGGAGCATCGCCGAGCGGTCCCGACTGCCGTCGTTGACGAAGATGATTTCATAGGCTCTGCCCAGTTTGTCGAGTGCGGGGTAGAGCCTGTCGAACAGCGCCTGGAGCCCCTGTTCCTCGTTGTAGACGGGAATGATGACGGAGACTTCGATCATGATTTGACTATTTCCCTAGCTGTTTTGCACACCCTTTCGACGTCATCGAGAGACATCAGGGGGAAAAGGGGAAGAGTCACGGTTTCGCGTCCGATGCGCTCGGCATTGGGAAAGTCGCCTTCCCGGTATCCCAGTTCCCGATAAAGGCTGAAGAGGTGCAGGGCGGGGTAATGGATGCCGACGCCAATGGCTTGCTCGTGCATTTGCCCGATGAATGTTTTTCTGTCCAGATGCAGGCGTTCGAAAGGAATCAACGGCGCGAACATGTGCCAGCTGTGGCCTTCGCCTTTTGCCGGCAGCAGGCAGTCTTCGATATCCCAGCAATCGAAGTAATGCTCGGCGAGAAGCTTGCGTTTTTCGTTGAATGCATCCAGCTGCGCGAGCTGCCCGATGCCGACTCTGGCGGCGACATCGGAAAGATTGTATTTCCCTCCGGGAACCACGACATCCTGGTTTCCGGCATCGTCTTTCACGATGCCGTGAAAGCGCAACTGATCGAGCTTCCTGGCATCATCCGGATCGGCAAGACTCAGTGCGCCGCCTTCTATGGTGGTCATGTTCTTGTTGGGATGGAAGCTGAACGACACGATATCGCCGAAGCTGCCGATTTTTCGGCCTTGCCAGACTGTTCCGATCGCATGCGCGGCATCCTCGATCACCCTGAGGCCATGCCGTCCGGCAATGTCGTAGAGCCTGTCGCAGTCGACGGCGAGGCCCGCGAAATGCACCGGCATGATGGCGCATGTTTTGGAAGTGATGGCCTTCTCGACCTGATCGAGGTCGATGTTGCGCGTAGCGATGTCGACATCGACGAAAACCGGCTTCGCTCCCACCCGCATGATCACATTGGGGGTGGCGGCGAAGCTCATGGCTGGCGTGATGACTTCGTCCCCCGGCCCGATTCCGCAAATCTCGAGCGCAACTTCGAGTGCGCCGGTTGCTGAAGTGAAGCTCTTGGCGATGCGCCCGCCCAGATATCCGGAAAGCTTCGATTCGAATTCGGCGACATTGGGTCCGCTTGCGAGCCATCCCGAGCGCAATACCTCCGCAACGCCCTGTATCGTCGCCTCGTCCAGAAAAGGTTTCGTGAATGGCAAATAGTTCATTATTTCAATTTATTATTAAATAATCATGTCAAATAACATTAGCTTCGCGAGACGACATAGACGCCGAGTATGATGATCCCTATGCCTGCAAGCCTCGATATCGAAAGGTTCTCGCCGAAAAGGTACCAGGCGGCGAATGCATTGACCACATAGCCGATGGAGAGCATCGGGTAGGCGACGCTGACTTCCACCCTGGATAATGCCATGATCCACACGATCACGGATATGCCGTAGCAGGCGAGTCCCCCGATGATCGGGGGCTGGGTGGCGATCTGCCAGCCTATGGGCAGGATGTTGCCCCTGCTGAAAGCGAAAGTGCCCACGGCATTGGTTCCTGCCTTGAGCAGCAATTGCGCTGCCGCATTGAGCAGAACGCCGGTGAGTATCAATAGAAAACTGGTCGGATTCATGGGGTTTTCACCACGACGCGCCTCGTGTCCTGTGCGATGAGCTGCATCGGCAGCTGATTTTCAAGTTGAGCGTACAGTTGAGGCGTCATGATTGCAAGCGCATAGGGCTGTTTTCTCCAGAGGGTTTCGAAGGATTTTATGTCCGGAATCCATTTTTCCGGTTCCTGCGCTATGCCGAAAGCCATTTCATCCTGGTAGGCGACCAGGGTGACGGTGCGCTTGATGTAGAAGGGAAGGGTTTGCTCGTACATGGCGACGCTGTAAAAAGGCGCATCGTCCTTCAGATAAGGCTTGATTTTCTGGGCGAGATAATAGGCCGAATTCGAAGGGGCAAGGCTATTGTGTCCGGCCAGGATCAACTGACTGCAAATCAGCATCGACAGGGACATCGCGACGATCGCATTCCTCTTTTCGCCCCGGCGGCCCTGATATGCCGCATAAATCGCGCCGATCAGGGCAATCGCAGAGGCCGCCTCAAGCCAGGGCACATAATTGCGATAGAGCGCAACCGGCACGATGGGATCGGCAAAGCGGACGGCTTCCGGAGAAAGAACGAGCCCTGCTGCACCAATCATCGCGATGGGAATGAAATGCCAGATCAGTCTGCGCCCGTCCATTCCGGAAAGCTGATTGCCGATGAGCAGCGCCAGAGCCGGAAAAATCGGCAGGATGTAGGAGGGAAGTTTCGAATCGGATATGGAAAAAAAGAAATAAATGAAGGCGATCCAGGCGAACAGGAAGCGCCCGGGCTGGAATTCCCGGCTATTTCCCTTTACTTGCCATGATCCGAAAAAAGCCGGGAAAAGTGCGGCGATCCAGGGCAGCATGCCCGCCAGGAGAATGGGGACGAAATAATACCAGGGGTGGTAGCGCCCGTGGTCCTTGGTCAGGAAACGCTCGAAATGCTCGTGGATGAAAAAGAAATGGAAAAATTCGGGGTTCGCCCTGCAGACTGCGATGAACCAGGGGATGCTGATGATCAGCATCAGGAGGATTCCTGTGGGCAGATTGATCCGTTTCCAGATCCCCCAGTCGCGCTGCCATAGCGTGTAGAGCACGAGCACCGCACCCGGCAGGACAATGCCGATCAATCCCTTGCTCAGTATGGAAAATCCCATTGCAGCCCAGGCGACGTGCATCCAGAATCTTCTCTGTAGAGGGGTGGCCTGGGCGAGCAGAAAGCCCGACATGCTGAGGCTCATGAAGAATGTCACTCCCATGTCGAGCGTATTGATGTGGCCTATCACGGCATAAAGCGCGCTGCTCGCCAGGACGAGCGCGGAATAGAATCCGGCTTCAACTCCGAACAGGCGTCTGCCGGTGAGATAGGTCAGCAATATACCGAGAAAGCCGGTCAGACCGCTCCACAGCCTTGCCGTCCATTGGTGCTCGCCGAAGAGTTCATACGCTGCCGCAGTCATCCAGTACTGCAATGCGGGCTTTTCGAAGTATTTGATGCCATTGAGGCGCGGCGTCACCCAATCGCCCGTGGACACCATTTCTCTCGGAATTTCTGCATAGCGCCCCTCGTCGGGCCTGACGAGCTTGCGGTAGTCCAGATTGCCGAACCAAACCAGTGCGACCAGTGCGAAAATCCAGAGGACGTGATTGCGTTTGATTGCGTTGGGCATGGGCAGACTTGGATTTCGCTTTCCGGGGCGAATCGTTCACGGCAAATTCGGCGATTATACCATTCGAGGTGACATTAATCAGCCCGAATCTTCCCTGCAAGGGCCGTGAATGCCGATTCTTCGGGAGAGGGCACTTCGGCAACGGATAATTCCGAATGCCTTGTGTAGTGTTGCTCGATGGATTTCCGGTATGCCGGATCGTAATGCTTTTCGAGCAGCGATGCGATGAGATTGTCCCATTCGCAATGATCGATCATTGCTTTCCAGGAATCGATCGTTTCCCGCCCGTGCAGCGGGGCGAGGCATTCCAGCTTCTCGACCAGGGCCTCCGGCTGGCTGAAAAAATGCCGATAATCTTCCGCGAGGATCGCATTCCTGACTGCAATCGTCGCATCCAGGCGGATGCAGCGGCTTTTCCACATGGCTTCCATGAGCGCTTGAGGCACGCGCAGGTTCCCGATCTTCTTGCTTTCAGATTCGATGTAAACGGGTCTTCCCGGGTCGAATCCTGAAAGAATCGAGCAGATGCAACTCTCGAAATATTTTTGGCTCGGCTGCGCCTGCCCCGGCATTTTACCCAGCACGGAACCTCTGTGACGCGCGATTTTTTCGAGGTCCAGCACCTGCCCGTCCAGTTTGGAGAGTGCGTCCAGAAGCCGGCTTTTGCCGCAGCCGGTCGGCCCGCAGATCACCCTGAACTCGAAGTGCCCGGGCAGAACTTCGAGCGCGTCGAGCACCATTTTACGGTAAGCCTTGTATCCGCCCTCGAGCCGCGTGGTTTGCCAGCCGATCTCGGAAAGGATGTGCGCCATGGCGCCGCTGCGTTTGCCTCCGCGCCAGCAATACACCAGAGGGCGCCATGTTTTGGGTTTGTTTAGGAAGCTGTTTTCGAGATGGAGGGCGATGTTGCGGGATACGATCGCAGCGCCGATTTTCTTCGCCAGGAAAGGGGATTCCTGGACATAGAGGGTGCCGACTCTGTCTCTTTCCTCGTCGTTCAGCACGGGATGGTTGCTTGCCCCGGGAATGTGGTCGGCCTTGAATTCCGACGGCGAGCGCACGTCGATGATCTCGTCAAATTCGGATAATTGTGCTAGGGTTGGGCTGCTCAGAATTTTCAAAGAACCATCCGGAAATGCAAATTAAACTCATGAAATTCTCTCACGGAGGGGGATGCGGATGCAAAATCGCCCCTTCCCTGCTGCGCGAACTCCTTTCGAAATCCCCTGCATTTTACCCCGATCTGCTGGTCGGGAAAGATTCGAGCGACGATGCCGCAGTGTATCGCATCAATGACGATCAGGCGATCGTCGCAACGACCGATTTTTTCATGCCCATCGTGGACGATGCGAGGGATTTCGGGCGAATCGCGGCAACCAATGCGATATCCGACATTTATGCGATGGGCGCAAGGCCCGTCATGGCGCTTGCCATTGTCGGCATGCCCATAGACAAGCTTCCCGCCGAGACCATGAGGCAAATCCTGGATGGCGGAGAGTCGGTATGCGCGCTTGCCGGCATTCCCGTTGCAGGAGGGCATTCGATCGATTCTCCGGAGCCCATCTATGGACTGGCTGTGATGGGCATCGTGCACCCGGATAAAATCAAGAGAAACGATCGCGCCAGGGCAGGGGACGTCCTGATTCTCGGCAAGGCTCTGGGGATCGGCATACTGAGTGCCGCCCTCAAGAAGGGGGAATTGACCCGGAAAGGATATCGGAACATGCTGGCAAGCACAACGCAGCTCAATACGCCCGGCATGCGGCTTGCAGAGATGGAGGGAGTGCACGCCCTGACCGATGTCACAGGTTTCGGTTTGCTCGGCCATCTTCTGGAAATTTGCCGCGGCTCAAACCTTGGCGCTTCGATCGATTTCGACCAGGTTCCGGTTTTTCACGAGGCGAAGCAGCTTTGCATGCAAGGCATTGCGCCTGGCGCAGCCGATCGCAACTGGGCAAGCTTCGGAGAAGAAGTCGTCATCGATGGGGCAATTCTGGAATGGCAAAGGAAAATGCTTTGCGATCCTCAAACGAGCGGCGGATTGCTGGTGGCTTGCGCACCTGGGGCAGAAAACGAGGTGCTCGAACTTTTCAGGACAAGCGGATTCGATCATGCTCGAAGGATAGGGTGCCTGGATGAGGGCGAAGCGGTGGTAAAAGTCGCTTAAATGAAATACCTGATTTTCCTCATCGTGCTGTTTGCCGCTGGGTGCGGAGAGGTTCCGGTGCGGAAACAGGAAGCTGCTCCGCCTCAGGCGGGAAAGCGGGACGAGGTCGTGCTTTATGCGCTCGGACTGATGGGGGTGGACTACCGCTTCGGGGGAAAAAATCCTTCGAGCGGGCTCGACTGCAGCGGCATGGTCAGTTATATCTACAAGAACGCGGTGGGCATGGATTTGCCTCACAATGCTTCCAGAATCGAAAAGATGGCGAAAAGAATCGAACCTGGAGCACTCAAACCGGGGGACCTGGTTTTTTTCGATACCCAGCACCGGCACTATTCCCATGTGGGGATCTATATTGGGAACGGCAGGTTCGTCCATGCACCGGGAACCGACGGGAAGATCAAGATCAGCAATCTCTCTTCCGGCTATTTCGCCAGAAGATTCGATGGCGCAGGCACATTATTCTAGGAAATGACCGTGGTTAAAACGATACGTGACCGCGCCAACTGGATCGCCCAGGTCAGCTACGTCACATTGAATCTGTTTCTCAAATCGAAGGTGCCGAATCATGCCGCAGCGGTGGCCTATTACGCACTGCTTTCCCTTGCCCCCCTGATGGTGCTGCTCGTTTACCTGCTCAATACCTACCTTCTGAGTTACCCTGAACTCAGGGAAGCATT
Organism: Pseudomonadota bacterium; assembly: GCA_021802655.1. Classification (GTDB taxonomy): domain Bacteria; phylum Pseudomonadota; class Gammaproteobacteria; order Burkholderiales; family JABEVD01; genus JABEVD01. Next base: position 1,130 of record JAJZRP010000010.1, on the reverse strand, counting down.
CGGCACGCTTGTCGAGCGGGCACACCTCGAGATTTTCAGTCAGAATCCGGACCAGATAATCGGCGCTGTTTCCAGCCTGGTGGGCATCACCAACGGGCTGGGGATCCTGCTGCTGTTATGGAGTTCTAAGGGCTTGATGAAATCGGTGCATAATGCTTTCGCAGTCATTTTCACGGATTCGAGCAGACGCAGCCTGGTCCTTTCCAGCCTCATTTCCCTGATGTCCGTACCGTTCATTTTCCTGCTGCTGGGGGTCACCGTTCTCGGCGACTATCTGGTCAATCATTTCGATTATGCTTCGCTGACCCTGCCCATTCTCGGAGAGTTGCTCAGGCTGTTTTTCGTGTCGATAGGCTTGTTCACTCCCTTCATGGGAATTTGGGCGGTTGTTTTCCTGCTCTATTTCCAGATGCCCCTGATCAGGCCCGGAATTCTTCCGGCCCTGTTCTACAGCTTGCTGTGCACATTGTCCCTGTATGCGCTGGAAGCGGTGCTCACCCATGTCGTGAAAATCGACAAATACATCAGCCTTTACGGCTCGCTCGGCGACATCATTTTCGTGCTGATCTGGGTCTATTTGGCCTGCATCCTTTTTTTCATGTGGGCGGAATTTCTCTATGTGGCGGGGAAAATCGATGTGGTCGCCCTGGAGAAGATTTTCTTGGACAGAGAAGACCGCAGCAGACTGGAATTCCGGATAGAGCATTTCCTCTTCAATCGATCCGGCAGGATCTTCGAGAAGTACGGCAAGCATTGCCTCAAGGGTGAGACGATCATCAGGCAGAACGACGATACCGGATCGATCTATTTTCTGTACTCGGGGCAGGTCGGGTTGTATCGGGAAAATCATGGCAAGGAAATCAGGATGGGGGGATTGAGAGCGGGGGAGATATTCGGCGAAATGGCCTATCTTCTCGGCGAGCGCAGGACTGCGACAGTCGTCGCGGAGTCGGATTGCTTTCTCTTCATCATTGAGCCGGAGACCCTGGAATCATTGATGGGCTACAGTTCGAAACTTTCCAGGCGGATCGTCGAATCGCTTTGCCAGAGGATTGCCAAGATGAACAAGGGGATACTCGCTTCTGGATTCGAGTCTTCAACCTACAAGCATCCGGCTTTCAAGCCTGAGG
>JAJZRP010000009.1 GCA_021802655.1 Pseudomonadota bacterium | reverse complement strand
ACAGGGCTTTGCCGAAAAACCGGACTACCGCCCCCTCACCAAATTCGAGGAAAGAGGCATCAGGCTGGGGCATGCCGTCAGCGACATCATTTTCAGAAAATCCCCCTTGAGGTAGGGGCTTCCCTAGCCACCCCAAAAAGAAGAGTGCTCCCTTTCCCTGTGGTGGAGGCACAGGATCTCGCCCTCGACGATGGGCATGGGCGCACCGAGCAAGGCATTTTCCATATATCTGGATTTGGACAGGATGCGATAATCCTGGCAGTGGTTCGCGGCCACTACTTGCTTGACTCCCTCCCGGAAAAGATCATCCGCGTCGCCTTCCGTGCCAAAACGACTCTCCCTGGCCGTAATTCGATAGGTGCCCGGCCCCGTGTTTTCGATACTGCTTTTCGGCATCACGCCCATCTTTGGCGGAACGGACGTGCAAGCCGCCAGTTCGAATACCGCAGCAAGCCAGAACAACAGGCGAATCGTTGTCATTTTCACCTCCGGATGGTTCGGTACATTCTATCATCGATTTCAGGCATGAGACCGCGGCTCACGAGGGCAGAAAAATCTGCAGAAGCTCGTTGAGGAAGCGCCTTCCGTGAAGCGTCGGGGCGACCTTCAGGTGGTCTCGCGAAATGAAGCCCATCCTTTCCGCCTGATCCAGTTGAGGCAGTATCGCAACACGGGAAAGCCCGGTCCTTTCCTCGAAAAGATTCAAAGGAAAACCCTTGTTGAGCCTCAGCGCATTCATCATGAATTCGAAAGGGATGTCCTCCACGGCAACATCGTGTCCTTCCTGAACGGGGTTTCCGGACAGCGCCTTTTCGATGTAATCCCTGGGATGCTTGTGGCGCATCTGCCGCTTTATCCTTCCCCCGGGCAGGCTGATCTTGGAGTGGGCCCCGGCACCTATGCCGATGTAGTCGCCGTATTCCCAGTAATTATGATTGTGGCGGCAATGCATGCCTGCTTTGGCAAAGGCCGAAGTTTCGTAATGCTCGTAGGATGCAAGCGCCTCCTCCACCATGCTCTGCATCTCGAATGCCGCATCTTCATCGGGAACGACAGGGGGATGTTTGTGGAAAAGTGTATTGGGCTCTATCGTCAGATGGTAGGCCGAAATATGCTGGGGATCGAAGGCGATCGCCCTGGAAAAATCAATCATCGCTTCATCCATGCTCTGCCCGGGAAGGGCGTACATGAGATCCAGGTTGACGTTCCCGAAATGCTTCAATGCCATTTCGACGGCAACACAGGCCTGGCTGCCGTCGTGAATCCGCCCCAGCGCTGCAAGATGTCTGTCGTTGAAACTCTGAATGCCTATCGAAAGCCGATTGACGCCGGCATCCCTGAAAGCGGCGAATTTTTCATGTTCGAGTGTACCGGGATTCGCTTCCAGGGTCACTTCAGCCCCGGGGTCCAGCCTGAGACGCGCCCTCATGTCGGCCATTATTCTTTCGATCGAACGCGGGCTCATCAGGCTTGGAGTGCCGCCGCCGAAAAATACGCTAGCGACCCTTCTTCCCCAGATTTCCGGAAGAAAAGTCTCGATATCCCTTGTCAATGCGCAGACATAAACCTCCTCGTCAGGACTTCCTTCATGGGAGTTGAAGTCGCAGTAGGGGCATTTTCTGGCGCACCAGGGAATGTGGATGTAGAGAGAGAGCGGTGGGAGCGATTCGAAATTCAAAGAGACCCCAGTTTCTTCAGCAGATCCGCAAGGGCATGGGCGCGGTGACTCACCCGGTTCTTGATTGCATGATCCAGTTCAGCGGCGGTCTTTCCGAGCACGGGATCGAAAAACAGCGGATCGTAGCCGAACCCTCCCTCCCCCCGTGGCGCCTTCAATATCTCGCCCTGCCACTTTCCTTCCGCGATCAAAGGCTCGGGGTCCATGGCATGGCGCAGGCAGACGATCACGCAATAATAATGTGCGCGCCTGTCCTCCGAGTTTCTGAGCGCATCGAGCAGCTTCAGGTTGTTCTTCTCGTCGGATCTCGGCTCGCCCGCATATCTCGCGGAATGAATTCCCGGCTCCCCGTTCAGTGCGGCGACGCAGATCCCGGAATCGTCGGAAAGCGCAGCCATGCCGGTCAGCCGACTGGCATGCCTCGCCTTCTCCAGCGCATTTTCCAGGAAGGTGGCATGCGGCTCTTCCGCATCGGGCACCCCGTACTCAGACTGGGGTATCACGTCAAAATCCAGGGGAGAGAGTATCTGGCGAATCTCCTTCAGTTTTCCCTGGTTGCCGCTCGCCACGATCAGCCTTTTCATGCCTTGCCTCTTGCGGGTCTTGCATGCTGCGTACGGAAAGGTCTGCCGGGCTTTTTCATCCCCGTCCCGACAGGCTGGTAGCGCGGAACGAGGTGATGCTTGCCGTTGCCGATCAGATCGGCCCGTCCCATCTTCATCAGCGCTTCCCTCAAAACGGGCCAGTTGTCCGGGTCATGGTAGCGCAAAAAGGCCTTGTGCAGGCGGCGCTGGGTCGCAGAGCGCGGGATGTAAACTTCCTCGCTCTTTCTGGAAATCCTGCGCAGCGGATTCTTGCCGGTATGATACATCGCGGTGGCAATCGCCATCGGGGACGGCAAGAATGCCTGAACCTGATCGGCCCTGAATCCGTTTCGCTTCAGCCAGAGCGCAAGATTCAGCATGTCGCCGTCCGTCGTTCCGGGATGGGCTGCGATGAAATAGGGAATGAGGTACTGCTCTTTTCCCGCCTCTTTCGAATACTTGTCGAAAAGCGCCTTGAAACTGTCGTAGGCGCCGATTCCGGGCTTCATCATTTTCGAGAGCGGACCCGCCTCGGTATGCTCGGGTGCGATCTTGAGGTATCCCCCGACATGGTAAGTCGCGAGTTCCTTGACGTACTCCGGCGACAGAACGGCGAGATCGTAGCGCAGGCCGGAAGCGATCAGCACCTTCTTGATTCCGGGAAGATTCCTCGCCCGCCTGTACAGCGAAATCAGCGGGCCGTGATCGGTGCCGAGATTTTTGCAGATCCCCGGAAAGACGCAGGAAAGCCGCCGGCATTTCTCCTCGATCTCGGTGCTCTTGCAGGAGAGCCTGTACATGTTCGCGGTAGGTCCCCCGAGATCCGAAATCACCCCGGTGAAGGCGGGAGAAGTATCCCTGATCGTTTCGATTTCCCGGATGATGGATTCCTCGGAACGGCTCTGGATGATGCGCCCCTCGTGCTCGGTGATGGAACAGAAAGTGCATCCCCCGAAGCAGCCCCGCATGATGGTGACGGAGTGCTGGATCATTTCGAAGGCGGGAATTTTAGCGCCATGGTATGCGGGGTGGGGAAGGCGGCTGTAAGGCAGGTCGTAAACCCTGTCCATCTCTGCCGTGGTGAGCGGAATCGGCGGCGGATTCAGCCAGATCTCGCGACTTCCGTGGTTCTGGACCAGGGCTCTGGCATTTCCTGGATTGGTCTCCTGGTGCAGGATGCGCGAAGTATGCGCGTAAAGCACGGGATCATCCCTCACCGCGTCAAAGCTCGGCAAACGGATGACCGTTTGCGAAGGGTCTATTTTGTTCCTGGCGAAAGTTTCGACCGGATCCTTTTCCTCGCAGGCCGGCTTTTCCGCGTAAGGATCGGGATGAGGCGTGATTTCGCCCGGCTTGTCCACATGGGTCGAATCCAGTATTTTCCAGCCTGCCGGCACTTCCTTCAGGAGGAAGGCCGTTCCCCTGATGTCGGTGAGCGCCCCGACCGGCTCCCCTTTCGCAAGCCTGTGGGCGATCTCGACCGCCTGCCGCTCGCCGTTGCCGTAGACAAGAAGATCGGCCTTGGCATCCATCAGCACCGAGCGCCTGACCTTGTCCGACCAGTAATCGTAATGGGCAATGCGCCTCAGGCTCGCCTCTATCCCCCCCAGAACGACCGGAACATCCGGGAAAGCCTCCCTGCAGCGTTGGGAATAGACCAGGACGCAGCGGTCGGGGCGCTTGTCCGGAAGTCCGTCCGGAGTATAGGCATCGTTGGAGCGTATGCGCCTGTCCGAAGTGTAGCGGTTCACCATGGAATCCATGTTGCCGCCGGTGACGCCGAAAAAGAGATTGGGTTTGCCCAGCCGCCTGAAATCCGCAGCGCCGGACCAGTCGGGCTGCGCGATGATCCCCACCCTGAATCCCTGAGCCTCCAGCAGGCGCCCAATCAGGGCCATGCCGAAACTGGGATGGTCGATATAGGCATCCCCGGTCACCAGGATGACATCGCAGGAATCCCAGCCGAGTGCGTCCATCTCCGCTTTCGATGCAGGAAGATGGGAGGAGATGCCGAAGCGCTTCGCCCAGAAGGGCTTGTAGGAAAAGATGTCGGGGGCTTTTTGCATGGGCCCTATTTTACTAGAGTTGCGGCATCCCGCCTGCTCAAATATTTCCACGGAAGCGGAATGAGCCCCGGCACCCTATTCCTGTATTCGGCATACCTTTCTCCGAAACGCTCGATCAGCATGTTCTCCTCATGCCAGGAACCGAGGAAGAGATAAAGCGTTGCCATGATGCTTGTGGCAAGCCTCCCGGAATTCATGTCGGAAGACCAGATCAACACCAGGGCGAAGCAATACCAGGGATGGCGCACGAACCTGTGGAAGGGGGAAATCGTGAAGCGCGTCTCGCTTTCCGTCTTCAGCCCCAGGAATGCTCTCATGTCGTAATATCTGAGCGAAAAAAGAAAGCCTGCCATGGCAAGCCCCTGAAGCAGCCACGAAACATATTTCAAATTCCCATCGAATTCCCATAGCACGGGCCAGGGGTGCCCCCGGAGCAGCCAGGCCGCCGGAAGCAGCAGAATGACGGCGAGGATGTTGTAGGCAAGCCTGTAGGGAAACCCGGGGCAGCGCGCATGAACCATGGTTTTTGCCCTGGAGGACGCCAGGGCCGAATGCAGGGCAAAATAGACAGCCCAATAGACCAGAATTGCCTTCATAGCCTGAACAGGGACGCGAAAACGATTTCCAGCAGGCCCAAAGAAAGATTGAATGCGATCAATTTTCTGATGGAGGCAAGCGCATCCCCCCCTTTCTTCCATTCTTCTTCGGCAACGGCATGCTTCAACCTGGAAAAGGGGGAGAAATAGGCGTAGAAATAAACGAGCATCATGACAATGCCGGTGCCGAACATCGCATGGATGCTCCATGGTATCGCGGGAAATCCGCCGAGCAGCATGACCATGAAAAGGCCGCTTCCCAGCAGCAGTGCAATTGCACTCCATACCCAGGGAAAGAAGCGCCTGAAAACGCCGGCCCAAAGAAGAAGCCTCTGGGGAAGGGGGAGCAGTTCGGCAGCGACGGGGCGCAAGGCCATGTAGGCGAAAAACATGCCGCCGACCCAGAGAACCGCGCCGAAAAGATGCAGCAAGATTGCGATAACCATGAGTTTCCTGATCAGGGTGTAATATCGATTTCGGCGGCAGAGATTGTTCTGAACGTTCTCAGCGCACTATCCCTCGTCTACACGGGAACGCGCCGATATTCAAACCGCTGAACCGTCAGGCGCCGCGCACCAGGAGGACCGGCACCTTCGAAATCCGCACGATGCCTTCCGCCACGCTGCCCATGAGGAGGTGGCGCAACCCCGTCCTGCCATGCGTTCCCGCAACGATGAGATCCGCGCCCCATGCGCCCGCATCCTGAACGATGATTTCACTGATGCCCTGCCCCACCTTCTCGGTTTCCAGGAGCTTGGTTTGCGCATCCGGGAAAAGCGCCTTGGCCTTTTCCAGTACCGCATGCCCCGCTTCGATCTGCGCCTTTTCCACCCCGAGCATGTCGCCGTACTCGGATCCTGCAATGATCGCCGCCTCGTCTATCACGTAAACCGCGCGCAGCTCGGCCTTTTGATCGCGGGCCAACCCTATAGCCTGATCGAGCGCGGCGTCTGAAGTTTTGCTGCCGTCCACGGGCACCAGTATGCGTTTGTACATGTACGACTCCCATTGTCACCGATTCGGTGTTATTTAAAGATTACTTCATTCCCCGGAAATCGGGTAGAAAAATGCTCGGCAAATTCATATATACTTCTCGAGTCCCCTTGCAAAGACGAATCCCCATGGCGCCCGAAGAAACCCAGCCCAACATGAAAGACACGGCCAGACTCTGGTTTGCTGCATTTCTGGCCGGCGTATTGGGCGCAATGGCGATGTATCTTTTCCATACCCTGATCGACGGCATGGAATGGTTCCTGACGCGGCATACGGGAAGCCTGGTTCAGGACGCAATAGCCCTGCCGGTGTGGGCCAGGATACTCGTCCCGACAGGAGGAGGAGTCCTGGCCGGACTCGTCCTCCATTTCGGAAGAAGCTGGACATCCGCCCCCCACATCGATTACATCGATGCAGCGCGCGAAGGCAAAATCGAACTCAACGATCGCACGAATGCGATTCGAACGCTTTCATCGCTGTTCTCCGTCGGATCGGGCGCAGCGATCGGGCGCGAAGGCCCGATGGTGCAGCTCTCGGCCTGGTTCGCATCCTGGCTCGCAAAGATATTCCCCGTGCCTGAAAATCAGCGCAATGCCATCCTGGTATGCGGCATCGCAGCAGGCATCGGTGCCGCCTACCATGCCCCGGTTGCCGGGGTCGTTTTCGTCCTCGAACTCGCATTGGGGTTTTTTGCGCGCCACACGGTCGCACCAGTCCTGATATCCGCCGTGACCTCCAGCGCACTGATCTTCTGGATGGTCGAACCCGGCCCGCTTTACACCATGCCCCCCGTCCCTCCCCTGCCCGTCACGCCCCAAAGCCTCCTGATCGCTCTCGCAGCAGGGGTTGCCTCGGGAATACTCGGCCTGGGTCTGCTCAAATTCATCGAAAAATCGAAAGCAGCTTTCACCCTGATCAAACCGCTCTGGATTCGCCTGGGATTGGGCGGCCTCGCAGTCGGCCTGCTTTCCGCTCCGGTTCCGGAAGTATGGGGAAATGGCTACGATGTCGTGTCGAAGGTGCTGGACGGCGGACTGCCCTGGAACTGGGTCGCAGCCGTTCTGATTGCAAAAGCCGTCGCAACGGTAGCGAGCACTTCCTCCGGAGCCATCGGCGGCATATTCACGCCGACCCTCTTCGTCGGCGCAACCAGCGGCTACCTGCTCGGATCCATAGCCGGAACCGACCCGGTCATGATGGCGATAATCTGCATGGCCGCAGTTCTTTCCGCGGTCACGCATGCGCCGCTGATGTCCATCGTCATGGTGCTGGAAATGACCAACCAGTTCCATCTCGTTTTGCCGGTGATGCTCGCCTGTGGCGCCTCCTATGCGGTGAGCACGCAATTCGGGGCGAAACCGCTCTACGGCAACCCGATCGAGCATCATGCCTAAAGCTTGAACGCCTCCACATCTTCGAGAAGCAAATTTCCGCCAAGTTCGTACTTGTCGAGCAGATTCCTGCCGATTCGGAGCCAGTGTTCACTCCCCTTCTCGATAGCTTCCATAATGGAATTGGTATCGCCTGAAGCACACCATGTTCGATAAGCTGCGACCGCAAGCGGAAAAAGCTCGCGCCGCATGCCTGACAGGTTTTCGAAATGGAAATGCAGGGAGCATTCCTCATCCCTTTTGATCAGCGCTGGCAGGGTAGACAGGCAGTCTGCGAGAAGGTCACGCACTGCGCGCACGATTGTCTCGGTCTTGATTGAAGCCGCATTCGACACCATAGCCTCCCAGCCTCTCCCCAGCATTTCGCCTGCCATCCCTTCGCCCAGTTCATGAAGGATGACAGCTTCGCATTCCCTTTCTGTAGCGGCTTCAAGGACTGCATCGGGATCGGATGCGACATGGCAATGTGCGGCATCTCCGCGCTTTTTCCAGAGCCCTTCCCAAACCATCCGCCTCACCGCGTCCCTGCGCAGGAAAATGGTTTCATTCTGAAAAGCAGCGGGAGGCGCGATGAGATCCCTTGCATATTCGCAGTCTGAAACCAGAATGGTGTAGCCTCCCCGCACCTCTTTTCTCGACAGCCTGCCCAGAAAGAAATGCGGCTTCCCGAAACGCCCGTAGCCCGCGCTGTAAACGTAGCCTTCGGGAACGATGAGGCGATTGACGGCTATGCTGTCGAACGGATCGATTTCCCCGCCGATGCGCAAAGGGGAATAGGGGATATCCTCGAGTTCGCTCCAGAGTTTCTCGCGCTCGACAAGCCAGGTTCCCACCTCGCTTTTCGGCAGGCTGACCGAATAGGGAATACCCTTCTCCCATCGATAGTACTGCTGCATTTCAAGGAGATAGGTGCACATCGTCATGCTTCGCGCATGGCGTGCGTCCGTGATGTGACAATTATGCTGGACGGTATCTACAAGCGTGTGAAAATCCCTCATTTGGCATCTCCGCATTCATATCTGAATTACTAGCACGAAAGGACGGCAAACGAAAGCCTGAAAATGTGATATTTTAGATTGTCCCGCATAAAGGCTTCGGAGAAGAAAATGCAGCTGATCACCGCAGAGGAAGCACGAAAACTTGTCGAGTTGGGCCAGGAATGGCGAAAGAACAACCTTGTCGACATCCTCGAAAAAACCATGAATGACATCGGCAGGGCCTCCCTGGTCGGGAAAAAAGCCATCACCATAGAAAGCATCTCCAACCAGGTGAATCTCTCCGCATTCCAGGATGAGCTGGCGGGACTCGGTTTCAATGTCAAAATCCTGAGCTACCCCTGGCCGCCCAGGTGCATCGAAATCTCCTGGTGAAATGCTTCACTCCGGGACGATTTCCGGAAAACCTGCCGCATTCCGGCCGACTTCCGTTCCCATTTCACGGCAGAGCGCGGCAATACGCCTGACCACGAATTCATGCTGCGCGCCAACTGCGGGAGTCGCCCTGCAGTCTCCAATGTGGACCGGATGGATGCGTATTTTTTCGAGGCGGGTGCGCGCAAGCTCCAGTTCGAAAAGAAGCTGGTGGTCGTTCATGAATTCCGGATCGACGTAATAATCGTCGACAAGGTCGCCACAGGCATAAAGGATCGGTCGCCCTTTGTAGATTTCCACCCCCTGAAATACATGGGCGCTGTGCCCGTAGAGCACACCGTAACCCATGTCAATCACGGCCCTGGCCAGTTTCCTGAATTGCCGGGAAGGGCGATTGACCATGTTCGGCCCCCAGTGGAGGGAAAGCATGGGCCAGTCCACAGAACCCATTTTCTCAAGCATATCCTGAAACCGCGAGAGCGCAGCTTTTTCGTCGTCAAGATCGACATAATTGATGCCGGGAGAGGAAGGTCCAGCGGAAAAATCCTCCTGATGGTCGCAGAAAGCTGCCATTCCGAACGTGATTCCGTTTCTTTCGGCAAAAGCCGGGCTCGAAGCCTCCAGACTGTTCCTGCCCGCCCCTGCATGACCCATGCCGGATTCATCGAGAAGCTTCAGGGTATCGTCCAGCCCGCCGTAGCCAAAATCGAGGATATGGTTGTTGGCGAGGCTGACAATGTCGATTCCGGCCCGCGCAAGACTATTCGCGGCCTCCACAGGCGCACCGAAATAAAAAGCTTTAGGCGCTCCTTTCCAGATGGCCTCAGAGGATGTGATCGCGCACTCCAGGTTGATTATGACAAGATCCGCACGATTCAGTATCGGGGAAATCTTTCCCAGAGGATATTCCGTCCCCTCCCTTTTTATCCAATGCCCGACATCTCTGCCGAGCATGACATCTCCGCCCAATATCAGCTTCGTCTTTTCCATGCTGCCTCCTATACTGGATCATAGTCCAGGAGCGAATCATGAGGCCTCGCGAACTCGTGGAGGCAACGGGCGGGCGATTTTCCGTTGAACTGGGAATTGATCTCTCTTCGCTGCAACCGAACGAACTCTTCAAGTGGCTGCTCGCCTCGCTCCTTTTCGGCGCCAGAATTTCCAGGAAGATTGCCGGAAGAACATACCGTTCTTTCGAAAAACATGATGCGCTCTCCATCGAGTCGATCCTTGCGAAAGGATGGCAAGATCTCGTCGAAATCCTGGACAAGGGAGGCTATGCCAGATACGACTTCAAGACAGCAGCGAAGCTTCTGGAAGTCGCTGAAAATCTGAAGTCTCGTTACGGAGGAGACCTGAACCGGCTTCACAGTGAGTCCTCCGGCCCTGCCGATCTGGAAAACAGATTGATGGCGCTCGGCAAGGGCATCGGCCCGGTCACGACGAACATTTTCCTCAGGGAAATGAGGGGGCTGTGGGAAAAGGCACAGCCTGCGCTTTCCAGGCCCGCGATCATTGCAGCCAGGGAACTCGGCTACCTTCCCGAACATCCTGGAAACGAAGGCAGAACGCTGCTGATTCTGACCAGAATCTGGGCCGACTCAGGAACTTTCCCCGATTTCGAGGCGGCGCTCCTCAAATGGTGGATGCTGAAAAAGGGCCGCCCTGGAAAAAACTGGCGCCGCCATGCCTGCAAAATAGCGGAAAATCGATCAGATGAACAAGGCATTCGTCAAGGAAAACGGGGACGAGGATGATTCCGGGGAATCCCTCTCCCCTCTGTATTTGCGCCTGTCCGCGAACATTATATCCCCGGAAAACCTGAGCTACTGCAGCCGCGTGATGACGCTGGAGATCGCTAGGTCTTTCGGCAAAAAAGATTATAATGATTCTCGAATATTGAACGGAGGAAATGCCATGTCGGTGAAGCTTTTCGAGGCTGTGAAGTCGGGAAACATTTCATTGGTGAAGTCGCTTCTGAAAAACGGAGCGGAGGTCGACGCGGCGGACGAAAGGGGCTGGACTGCCCTCTTCATGGCCTGCCACAATCCCGAGATCGACAGGGGGTTTCCGGAAGTCGTCGAAGCGCTGATTCAGGCAGGTGCGGATTTCGAGAAACCGATAGGCTACGGCATCAGGCCCCTGATGCTTGCGGCAGGCTACGGGGAGGCAGGCGTGGTGGAAGTGCTGCTCAAGGCCGGTGCGCAGGTACGCGCCAGGAACGAGGGCGGCAGAACCGCACTGCAAATGGCGACGGACAAAAACTATATCGACGTCATCAACCTGCTCTGGGAGGCCGAGATGCTATCCGGGGAAGTCGGAAGCTGCGGCTCCACGCCCTCTTCCGCTGCCAAGGTGGTGACCTTCGCGAAGCTCGAAAAACGCTGAAGCCGGATCGACGGGCATCAGCCCTCAGTCCGATGCACGTCGCGAACGGCCAGCATGGCGAGCAGGCGCCCTTCCTTTTCCTCGTCGAAACCGCAGCGTGAAACGCGCCTCGCGGAATTTTCAAAGGTGCCGAACAGCATGTCCCATATCGGTATGCCGTAGTTCTTCGAATGCTTTTCAAACTCGTGGTGGACCCTGTGCATCTCGGGACGGACGATAAAATAACCCAGCCAGACGGGAGTCCTGACATTGGTATGCTCCCACGTGTCGAACAGCCCGACCCAGAACAGGCACCAGCCTGAAGCCACAGGCCCGAGCCCGAGCAGGGCATAGGCGACCAGGCTGATGATGAAAGCGTTGGATGCAAAGTCGGCAGGATGGGCGTAAAAGGTCGTCAGCACCTCGATTCGCGCGGGGCTGTGATGTATCTGGTGGAAAATCCGCCAGAGCAAGCCGCTCGCATGACGCATTCTGTGCCACCAGTAGACCAGGAAGGTTACGCAATAGTACCCGAGCAGGCCGGAAAGGGGAGCAGGCCAGGTGGCCAGGCGGCGGCTTGCAGCGGGAAAGAGCTTCACTGACTGCAGCCAGGGATCGAATACGTCGCTGGCAGCGATCACCAACGCCGTGCCCATCAGGGTCAGACCCAGTGCACGAGCGACCCAGCGCCAGTCAAACGACTCACGATGGTTCGGCCACAGTGACTCGACGGCGAGAAGTGTCAGGGCGGCGAGCGCTACCGCCACCTGCGCATATTGATCCATTCCGGCCTTTCCGGGATTTTCAGAGCGACACCATACCCAGTCTGACCATCCCGGTCAATACTATCCGGATCGCTGCGCTACAGCAGCCTCAGCGCAGCGTCCTGACGCCGCCCCGGTCCGGCCCTGAATGGAAAGACAACGAACCGTTCGCGGCCCCGCCGAAGGGAACGCTGCAGGATATTCCAGCCGCATTGCATCCCGGCGCAGGCCCGGTCCATATGGTGCCGTTGGCAAGACTGACTGTCATGCTCGTTCCAGCAGGAGCGTCCAGGCAGGCCGCCACGCTGCCCGTGACCGAGGTATTCTGGCTCAGCTTGGTCGCAGCGGCGATCTTGGCCGGGTCGTCGTTCCCCGATGCATCCTCCTGGTCTTCGCAGCGCCCCAATGTATCCATGTCGTGGTCGCCGTGGCCGTGCGCCTTGACGCCGTTAATCTGATCGTCGGGCACATCGAGCGTGACCCTGGCCCCGCCCATCCTGTGGCAGATGGTGATCTTGCCGTCAGGAGAAGTGCCCATGCGTTCGTTCCAGTCGACATGGTGGGCATTGCCGTAAGGATCGGTGTAGTTGAAGCTGTAATTGCTTTTCTGTGCACCATAGGCGGAAGGCGCTATGCTGTCGTCCTGCCTGTAGGTATTGTTCCCGTCCGTATGGCCGATGTCATCGGTCTGCGTCCTGTCGGAATGACCGTCGGTGGGGCCGTGGAGTTCGTACTGCTCATCGGGGTCGGTGTCAGTCCTGGCGTTCGACGCTCCGCAGATCGACTTCACGATCTGAAGGCCGCAGGCCGAAACGACTGTTCCTGTACACGCCACGGCGAAGGCGGGAAGGCCGAGCAAGAGGGCGCCCATGAGCATGGTCAGCTTGTTGGTTCTCATGATGCTTCCTTTCGAGATGGTTGCACGAGCCTAATTTAGGGACAATTTTCTATCCAGACAAGGATAATCCGACGCATGGTCGGGCTTGGGGAATCAGCGGCGCAGGCAGTCGACGAACGGTCGATTCGGGGGAACAGGCGGCACCTACTCGCAAAGTTCCGGGGAAACATATCCCGAAGCATGTAAAATGGTGCGCATGACTGCGCCTTTTTCCTCGCTCACACCGGACGCCATCCTTGACAGCCTGCAAAGCGTTGGATTGAACGGCAACGGACGTCTGCTCGCCCTCAACAGCTACGAAAACCGCGTCTACCAGGTGGGCATGGAAACGGGGCCGCCTCTGGTCGCGAAATTCTATCGCAGGGGGCGCTGGTCGAATGCAGCCATACTGGAAGAGCATGCCTTCGTGGGCAGCCTTTTTGCAAATGAAATCCCCGTCGTCCCCGCACTTGAGCTAGGGGGAAAAACATTGCACGAATTCGGGGACTTCAGGTTTGCAGTTTTCGAGAAGCGCGGCGGAAGAGCCCCGGATCTGGACAGGGAGGACACGCTGGAATGGATCGGGCGATTCCTGGGAAGGATACATGCCGTCGGGGCGCTCGATGCCTACAGGGCGCGCCCTTCCCTGGATATCGCCAGTTTCGGGGAGGAACCCCGTGATTTCCTGCTGTCGAACGGCTTCATTCCGGAAGACCTGAGCGAAGCCTATAAGCGCGTTGCCGAACTGGCCCTGAATGGCGCCCGGCGCGCATTCGAACGCGCAGGCGACTATTCTCCCATCCGCCTGCACGGCGACTGCCATGCCGGGAACATGCTCTGGACGGACGACGGCCCCCATTTCGTGGATTTCGACGACAGCCTCATGGGACCGGCGGTGCAGGATCTCTGGCTGATCCTGTCGGGAGATCGCCAGGATATGACGCGGCAACTCGGGATGGTGCTTTCCGGCTACGAGAATTTCTGCGATTTCGACATGAGGCAATTGCACCTTGTCGAAGCCCTGAGGACATTGCGCCTGATCCACTACAGCGCCTGGCTGGCGAAGCGCTGGGACGACCCGGCCTTTCCGGCAGCTTTTCCCTGGTTCAACACGCAGCGCTACTGGCAGGACAGGATACTCGAACTGAAAGAACAGGTTTCGCTCATGGAGGAAACGCCCCTGATGCACTCCTGAGGAAGGGCGTTGTATTCAGTACCCGAGGACGATGCCCTCTCTCCTCGGGTCGGCCCCCCCTTCCCATCCGGTCGATGTCCTTTCCACCCCTTGCACCCCGCTGTTGAGGTCCATGATGCGGACTTCGTGGCCAATTTTTTCCAGGGGTTCCTTCAGGTTTTCCAGGCGAGTCCCCTTCTCCAGCAGGACCGGCCCGCCGATGCTCCCGGCATTGGGCAGGGCTATTGCGTCCTCCATGCCGAGATTCCAGTCGAGCAGGGCCACCAGGGTCTTGGTTACACTGTCTATGATGAAAGGCCCGCCCGGAGAGCCCAGTACGGCGACGAGTCCCTTCCCGTCGAACACCAGGGTCGGCGCCATCGAACTCCTGGGGCGCTTTCCGGGCTCCACGCGGTTGGCTACGGGCCTGCCTTCCCGCTCGGGCTCGAAAGAGAAATCGGTCAGTTCGTTGTTGAGCAGGAAGCCGTCCACCATCACGCGGCTTCCGAAGCCGTCCTCGATCGAAGTCGTCATGGAAACCGCATTCCCCCAGCGGTCGACCACTGAAATCTGGCTGGTGGAATGAAATTCCATGGCGCTCCCCCCCTCGGTCTTCAACTGGGCGGAGCCGGGAGGCTCCCCGGGGAAAGCCTTTTCCATGGCCCGCTCGTCCTTGATGAGGGATGAGCGCGATGCGAGGTAGCCGGGGTCGACGAGTCCTAAAAGCGGAACGGTTTCGAAATCGGGGTCGGCGAGATAGCGGTCCCTGTCGGCAAAAGCCAGCCTTTCGGCTTCCGCCATCAGGTGAACGGCCCGGAGGGATTCGGGCTGCCCTTTCATGTCGAACCTGGACAGCATGCCGAGAATCTGCAATACGGCAACCCCGCCGGAACTGGGGGGAGGCATCCCGCATATCCTGTAGGCCCGGTAATTTCCGCATACCGGGCTGCGCTCGACGGCACGGTAGCCTGAAAGATCGGCTTCGGTCATGAGTCCGGGGTTTTTCTTCTGCCCGCGCACTGCAGCCACGATGTCCCGAGCTATTTTGCCCTTGTAGAAGGCATCCGCCCCATCCTTGGCGATTTCCCGAAAAACTCCGGCGAGATCCGGATTTCTCAGCTTCTCCCCGACGTCCATGGGACTGCCGTCAGCATGATAGAAGTAAGCCTTCGCTTTTTCCTGGAGCGGCAAAAACTTGTCCCTCAGCAGCAGGGCATGGAGCCTGGGGGAAACCGGGAAACCCTGCTCGCAAAGCGCGATGGCCGGGCCGAACAATGTCGCCCAGGGCAGCTTTCCATGTTCCCTGTGAACTGCCTCCAGCATGCGCAGGATGCCCGGAACCCCGACCGACCTGCCGCCGATCACGGCATCGTAGAATTTCAGCGGCCTGCCCCCTGCATCCAGGAAAAGGGCCGGAGTGTCGGCGGCAGGAGCCACCTCCCTGCCGTCGAAAGCGGCAATCCTGCCGTCCTTGGAATAATGGAGCAGAAAAGCGCCTCCACCTATTCCGGAGGACTGCGGCTCGACGAGATTCAACACCATCTGGACGGCGATAGTTGCATCGACCGCATTTCCCCCCTTTTCCAGCATGGCCATACCCGCCTTCACGGCAAGGGGATTGGCTGCTGCGATTGCGCCACGCCTGCCCTGCACATGGCCGACAGGCCCGAGGCCGGTAGCGGCTTCCGGAGGGATATACCCCGCAGCGGACGCAGCCGAACCCAGCCATACGGCAAGAACCGCACCCCACAACAAGCTGAATCCATCAGGTTTCATGGTCAATTTGGCATTCCGATTCGCCATCGTAACATGGATCGCACAACGTAAAAGTTATTACAGCATTTGATTATTTAGGCCTAGAATGCCTTCGACAATAAACAAAACTAGAATAGTTTCGACAATAAACAAAAAGGGAATCCCTGCATGACAAAACTCAAGCTTCATTTCGAAGAACTGAAGGCCAGTGGCGACCTCCCTTCCCCGATGGGTGTCGCGCTTGCCATATTCGCGCTTACCCGAAAACCGGACGTATCCCTTTCCGAAATAGCTCATGTCGTAAAAGCAGATCCCGCCCTCAGCGGCAAGCTGATCAAAAGCGCGAATATCCTCAAAGCGGGTACCCGTTCCATTGCTTCGGTCTCCAGCGCAATCAACCTGCTCGGTCTCGACGCCACAAGGCAACTCGTGGTCGGATTCTCCATTCTTGCCGGGAACCGCAGGGGCGCCTGCAAGCATTTCGACTACATGCGCTTCTGGTCCAAGTCTCTGGCAAGCGCCATCATCGCCCAGATGCTCTGCGAGCGGGAGCGGGTCGCACAGCCCGAGGAATGCTTCATCGGCGCGCTCTTGGGCAACATCGGGACGCTTGCATTGGCGACCCTCTACCCCGTCGCCTATTCCGAAATCCTTTCAAGCGGCCTTTCCCATCCGGATCAGCTGGCATGGGAGAAGGCACGTTTCGAGACGGACCATGTCGAACTGACCGCAGCCCTGCTCGAGGACTGGATGCTCCCCCCGATGTTCGCCGATACTGCAAGCCACCACAGAAACCCCGAATCGACCGATTTTCCGGTAGGTTCCAGAGAGCGCAGCCTTTGCAGAATCTGGCATTTCGCAGATCTGCTCTCGGAGAAGTTCGTCTCCGGAGAGAAAGCGATCATGCGCAGCATCCCCGAACTCATCGACATGGCCGCCAAGTGGAATCTCGATCCGGACGATTTTGTGGCACTGAGCAACGAAGCTGTTGCCCAATGGCAGGAATGGAGCAGGGTGCTCGAGGTCCCGAGCCGGGAGCTGCCCAATTTCGCCGAAATGATCGCCTCCCTGCCTCAGGACGAACCGGATCACGAAGCGAAGCAAAATCCCCACCTGGAATTCCCCCTGAGGATCATGCTGGCCGGGGACGACATGCCGGCTCTGGGGCGGCTCAGTCACGAAGTTTCCTCCCTGGGCCATGCCGTCGAAATCGCCACCAACTCCAGGGACGCCCTGCAACTCGCGCTGGACACCGATCCCCAACTCATCATTTGCGATCTTTCGGCAGGACTGGATTTCGTAAAGGCACTGCGCGAAGTGCCCGCCGGCAAATTCGTGTACCTGATCCTCATGACCCCGGAGAAAGGCGAGGAAGGACTCGTGGCCGCCCTCGGGGTGGGAGCGGATGCCGTGATGACCAAACCCTACGGCGCGATGGAACTCGCCGCCCGGATACTGGCCGGACAGCGCTTCATCAGAATGAGGGAAGAGTTGCAGAGCCAGAGCGAATCGCTGCGCAACGTCGCAGCCGAACTGGCGGTAGCCAACCGGCGCGCCCAAAGGGCTTCCCTGACCGACCAACTCTCCGGCCTGCCCAACAGGCGCTATGCCATCGAGCGCCTGGCAACCGAGTGGAAGCGCACCCAGATCCTGTCCTGCCTGGTGATCGATATCGACAAATTCAAATCGGTCAACGACATCCACGGTCACGACATAGGTGACGAAGTCATCAGCCATCTCGCCCTGACTCTGCGCGGCGCCCTGAGAACCCAGGATGCGATCTGCCGCTTCGGCGGCGAAGAGTTCCTCGCGATCCTGCCGAACGCCAGCGCAACTGCAGCGATGAATTGTGCCGAACGCTTCAGGGCGGCAGTCGAATCCGCCCACTTCGTCAAGGGCAACATCAAGCTCAAACTGACCATCAGCATTGGAGTGGCCTCCAGGCGCCCCGCCATGAAAAGCTTCGAAATTCTGATCAAGGCCGCCGACAATGCGCTCTACGAAGCCAAAAAGGGCGGGCGCAATACCGTCAGGTTGGCAAGGAGCAGGTAGCCTGAATGCCGAAGAGCTCCCCCGCTTATAACCACCCGTTATTAATTCGTAACTTCTTAGTATTTTCAATATTCATCTTGCGCAGCTAACATTCGATCCTGTATCCCACAGGAGGAATCCCATGTTCAAGCTGACCGAGAACGGAAAAACATTCCAGGATGAATGGAAAATGCTCGCCGCAACGGAGGCCCCCGAGGGAGTGAAGCTTCCCGTGGGCCCCGTGATCGTACCGCTTTCCGTGTGGCAGGCGCGCCGCGCGGAGCTGATCCGCCGCGAATACGACCACGGCTGGCCGCTCGGCGTCTGGCTCGCAGCCGACGAAAGCGCAGAGGATATAGCGAAGGACCTGGACGATTTCACCGTAATCGCCATCGAATTCGACAGATATGGCGACGGCCTGGGCTATTCCAGCGCACGCACGCTGCGCAACCGCTTCGGCTACGGCGGGGAGCTTCGCGCCTTCGGCGATATCTCCGACAAGGTCGCGCGCCTTGCGCATTTCGGCTTCGACGCCTTCGCCCCAAGCCCTTCCCTGGCGCGTTTCTCCAGGCCCGTACAGACTGTGCTGGTTCAGCGGGAGCAGGCTTAGGGCTTCTTGGGGGTGGTGTAAGGCACTTCTTTCTGGTGCGGTTCCCAGGTGGTTTCATAGCCAACAAAAAACTGCCCCGGTACAATTTCTTTCTGGCGGGTAGTCACGTGGAATGCGTGGCCGTCGGGAACCTTGGGGCGGGTAAAAGGCTTCTTGTCGTCGCTCATAATCCTGTCTCCTTGAGATTGTAGAAAACGGGGGGGTTGAAAACGGGAGGCATATAAACAGGCATGTCGGCCCTTCCCATTTAACTGGCGGAATTATACCATTCAGCGCGTGTAATGCCCCTTCTTTGGAATCACATGCCGCACCCCACCTTGGGGATTCTCAACGTCCCCTTTGTAGCGGGGGATGATGTGAATATGGACATGGAGGATACTTTGCCCGGCCGCAGGTCCGACATTAACGCCGATATTGTAGCCATCCGGATTAAACCCCTCGTCAATGCGTTTTTTTTCCTCTTTAACGAGGTCCATGCAGGCAGCCACTTCTTCCGGTGTCAGGTCGAAAAAGCTAACGACATGCCGACGTGGGATGACCAGGGTGTGCCCCGGACTCGCCGGGTAGGAGTCACGAGCACTGAAAGCAAGTTCATGCTGTACTGATATTCCACGTGGATCTGTGCAAAACAGGCATGGATTATTGGGGTCTCTTTTCACTTCGGACGACAACAGAGCGCCTCCTCTTCAGTCTATACGTTATACTTCGACACAGCATCTTCAACGCGGAAACCATCTTGGCATCGAATAAAGGACGGGCTTACTTTGCACTGCTGGGTTATCATTTCAACCCCGACGACATTACACGCCTGCTTGGAATAGAACCCACCTCCGTCGATGCTGCCGGCGCATACAGCGGCCTGGACAAACCCGTAATAAGCTCATGGGAGTTATCAACGGAGACCATTACTGGCGAGGTGGACGTATTTGCCTTAACGGACATCATCGTAAAGCGGCTGGAACCCATTAAAGAAAAAATCGTTGAAGTCTGCAAAAGCCACAATCTATCTCCAAGGTTGGGCGTGGCGCTGACTTTATCTGTTGATAAAAACGAATCGAACCCGGAAGTCGGGTTTGGCGCCCGAACGATCCGTTTCCTGGCAGATACCGGCTCATTTATTAACATGGAATATACACTTTCCGAGCGGATTTAATTTCAGCCTTCTCTCAACAAGTTAGCAGGCAAGCGCTTTTAGCTGTGACTGCGCCTTTTTCAGCTGTTCCTCGCAATGCTTCAAGCAGAGCGGCTGTAGCGCGTGAGGAAAACATTCCATGATCACTTCAAATTCATCTGCAATTTCTTCTGCAAGCACAGCATCGTTTGTCAGTTGAGCAAGTACATTTTGTGCTGTCGCCTTGTTCACTCGGCAGATGACAGCCAGATGGATAGGCAACTGCTGCTCCATGCTAACCGTCAGCGCCTTTTCATATGATTTTATCGCTTCTTTCAAACGATCAGGATTTTCTTCAGACTCACCGAGATGATGCAAAACGGCAGCACGGTTATTATGTGTAGCGGTCAATTCCAATGCGTAATTATCCGCGTCGAGTACGGCAAGCGCATTTTTATAGGCAACAACGGATTTTTGAAATTGACGGTTGCCTTTGAGCAGTTTCCCGTACGTATGTAAAGTAGCACCCAGTTGATGCATGGTATACATCCAGTCTTCCGGCGACTCATCTCGCGACCAAACCAGCAAAGCATTGGTATAAGCATCTACAGCGACTTTTAACGGCTTTGCGGCATCAAGCAGCCGGCCAAGTGCCTGGTTTGCCGTGCCCAGGTTGTATTGCGTCGCTGCCCATTCAAAAGGCGAGTCTTCCTGTCTGAGCTCTTCCAATGCATGGTTGAAGCACTGAATGGCCGCATCGAACAATTCAGCATCTCTCCGCTGCTGTCCCAATGCCGCAAGAACATTTCCCAGATTGTTCCGGGTCTCAGCCCAGGCTACCGGATTCTGATTGCGATTTTTGGCGGCTGTCAGTGATGCCTCCAGCGTCTCGCGTAAACTCTCAAAAATTTTGGAACTAAAGCTGTGCTGTTCAAAGTTCCCCCGCGTGTAAAGAAAATTGTCAGCCGCGGTTACCTTTCTATCCGGAGTGGCGGATTCGACCAATTCTTCACTGAGCATCCCTATCGAATTAGCTATTGCACGCTCCAGGGCCCTGTTCTCCGGGTAAATGATGCAATTATTCGAGAATTTCATTTTGCCCGGTCGAGTATTTCATTCAAATCAGGATCGGCACCAACCGCTCCGCCAAGCTCGATTTCTTCCTCGGTAGCATCGCGTATGGACAAAACTTCCAGCATGAAGGTGACTTCTCTGCCGCAAAGCGGGTTATTGCCGTCGACAGTCAATGTCTTGTCGTCGAATCGGGTTACGATGAAGTTTCTGGACTCACCCTTTTCGTTTTCCATGGCGATAGTCATTCCAATTTCCCGATACTCTTCCGGGACATTTTCGATACGATCGGTAAATACCAGTGATTCATCTCTCTCGCCATATAACAGCGTAGTGTCAATCGGCACTTCGATGACATCACCGACTTTTTTACCATACAGTTCCTTCGTCACTTGTTCGGACATCACATCATTCACGCCATGAACATAACCCAGCGGGTAATCCACGGTAACGAGTATGTCGCCGGTTTTGTTATCGATGACCTTGTAATTGAGTTCAACGAATTTTTCGTCTTCGATCGTATCTGACATGTCCAATAAATTCTTTTTAAAACAGCGTTGCACCAAAAATTTTCACCTTGTCCTTTTCATAACCCAGCACCAGCCTTCCCAGCCATTCCCCTTTATTTTTTTTGTTGATCACTTTATATAAAACAGTGACATATTCTCCGCGGCGTATCATGCCGAGATACGTATGATCTTCTGACAGGTTTTTCGCCAGATCGCTTCTTGCAAACTGCTTGCCCATCTCTATTTCGTTTGCTCCCTTGATAAATGAAGAGGAAAAATTACGCGTGAAAGCACCGTAGTTGCCTTCATTCGAGTATTTAACCAAATCCGCCCACATTGGATTTGCGATTTCCAATATCTCTTCATCTGTCTTGTCAATAATATTCATCAGCCAAACTCCATTAAAACAACATCATGTTTTTTCATGGAAATGACCATTCCACGCTTGCGCAATAGATAAAAAGGACCAACATGAAATATGCCGGTCCCCTATCGATACACTCACAAGTTATCGCAATTTCGCAGGCCTGGTTTTACAAAACGGGCAAATCAAGCCTGCATTTGCTTAGTGATGCTCTACAGGCGGCGCTTTCTCTACATCACCCACCAAGTGGTAGAGCGGTGCTTTTTCCATCGTGTACTCACCCGTCTCGGGATCGCGACGAGAAACTGTCAGGACGTGCCAGTTTTTGTCATCCAGCTTCATTGCATCACCACGGTAGTAATAACCCGGCCAGCGTGTCTCCTTACGGAACAGCGTATGCTGGAATACACTCTCGGAAGTAAGGAAACGATGCTTCAGCTCCCATGCGCGCAACAGCTCGTGTATATCCGAAGCGGCGACTTTTTCCAGATCCTGTCCCAGGATGTACATTTTCTTGAGACCGATGTTCAGGAGCTTGTCGTTGGTCATGTAGTTGACGCCAAAACCTCCACAGTACTCGTCCATCAGCTTCTGCAAACGATCAAGACCCTGTCTTGGATTGATGAAGTTAGGGTTGACGGTACCGGCAACCACCTCGTTACTGTAAACACGGTAGGTTTCCAGCGGCTTGTAGATCTGTTCCTTGCGACGATTGATCTGATCGTCGGAAACTCGGATGCCCTCTGCTTTGCCGTCATCAATATATTTGCAGGCAGCCTTGGCAGCCAGACGACCTTCTGTGAAGGAGCCCGATGAGAAGGCGTGAGGCGTACCGCCTACCGCATCCCCCGCGCCGAACAGACCTTCAACGGTCGTCATGCGGTTGTAGCCCCAGAAGTACTCGGGCGGAGACACGTCTTCAGGACCTGAACACCAGGCACCGCAACCGGTTGCATGCGAACCCATGACGTATGGCTCGGAAGTGGTCAGCTCAGGGTTTTCGTACTTGGGATCGACGTCTGTGGCTGCCCAAAGCACCGCCTGACCAACGGTCATACCCAGGAAGTTGTGCCAACCGATCTCCTCAAGATGGGGATCCTGGAAGGCTTCCATGGTGACCATGTGAATGGGGCCGCGACCGGCATTCACCTCGGAGATTATGGCGTGGTTACGCAGACAGGTCGGAATGGGACGATGCGTTCTGTGCGAAACTTCCGGGTCCAGGTATTCCTTGCCGACCATTTTCTGTAGTTCCGGAAACCACTTGGACTCATACTCTTCACCGTAGGCATTCTGGGTATAGGTCTTGAGATGCAGGAAGTAGGCGCCTACTGGACCGTAACCATCCTTGAATCGAGCCAGTACGATACGGTTTTCCATTTGTGTCATCTTTGCACCGGCTTCGATCATCAGGCCATATGCAGAACCCGAAGACCACGGCGCGTACCAGACACGACCCGCACCTTCACCGATAGAACGCGGCTTGAAGATGTTGGAAGCGCCACCGGCACCGCAGATAACGGTCTTGGACTTGAACACGTGGTAGTTGCCCGTGCGAACATTAAAACCCACGGCACCGGCAACACGGTTTTCCTTGGATTCATCCATCAAGAGGTGGGTCACGCAGATGCGGTTGAAAACCTTGTCTGCTGACTTCTTGGCAGCTTCAGCAACGATAGGCTTGTAGGATTCGCCATGAATCATGATCTGCCAGCGCCCTTCACGCAGAAACGAACCCTTCTTCTCGTTGCGCATGATGGGAAGGCCCCACTCTTCAAAGTTATGCACAGTGGAATCCACGTGGCGTGCCATGTCGAACAGAAGATCTTCACGCACCATACCCATCAGGTCGATACGTGCATAGCGTACATGATCTTCGGGATTGTTCTCGCCAAAGCGCGTCCCCATGTAACAGTTGATCGCGTACAGGCCCTGGGCTACCGCGCCGGAACGCATGATGTTTGCCTTTTCGGCGATGACGATCTTCTTGTCCCGACCCCAATATCTCGCTTCGAATGCCGCACCCGTGCCGCCCAGGCCAGCACCTACAACCAGGATGTCGATATTGTCTTCAATAATTGTCTTGTAGCCCATCAGTATTGCACCCCTTTTTTGATTTCCAGGCCATTGGATTCCAGCGTATGCAAACCACCTTCATCCATACGGATGTATTTAGGCTCGTTAAACAACAGTTGGCTGTCCCGCATCTCTTGGCTTGGAGGAGGCACTTCAGCCAGCTTGGGAATATGTTTGCCCCAGGGCTTGGTCGTGATAGGCGCCAAGAGTTCCATGTCTTTTTTACCGTTGCGGAACTTGATTCGCCACGCAATAGTGCCCTTCTCTTCATCACGGAGCACCCGAACGCTGTGTCCAAGCGGAGCGAAGTCGGCATAACCGCGAACATCGATCGCCTGGTGCGGACATGCTTTTACGCAGGAATAGCATTCCCAGCACATGTTGGGTTCGATGTTGTAGGCGCGACGCAGCTTTTTGTCGATGTGCATGATGTCGGATGGGCAGATGTCGACGCATTCCCCACAACCATCACAACGCGTCATATATACGAAGGTTGGCATAATATATTCCTCTATTTCTTACAGATAATCGGTCAAGTCAGCGTTAGTAGTGGTTTGGTCTTTCAGCCTTGATGCAAAGCCCCATGTTCGGCGGGTTCTTGCCCATGTACATGGGGATATCCGGAAACTTTCGCTGTACTTCAGGATCCGTCAAATCGTAGTCGGAAGGCAAATTCTCCCGGGAACCATCGGCCCTGGTAATTTTTTTCTGGTAAGCCGCGGCAGGCTTGAAGAACATGTGGGCGAACTTGGACCAGTAAACGCCGCCGAAGAGAACTGTGCTCGACAGGACGAACAAGGCGAAGAATACGGTTAATCCGCCCCCGGTCAATGACCAGATCAATGCGAAGGTCGAGGTGGCAAGAAGCGAGAGGATGAACAAATCCGCACGCTCGAACCGAAACCATGGAAGGCCTTCCGCAGACACATCAACGCGGATAAAAAGCCAGAACCAGTAACCGCCTGCGGCCAGCATCAGTGCCCCGATATGCCATAGCTGTGGCAGCAAGGCAGGTGTGGGCGCAGCCTTCGTGGGATAGCCAAAAATCATAATCGCGGTAGTCGCAGCGAAAACAATGAATCCGTACATGGTCAACAGATGGGAAAGCCTGCGTCTTGGATTATTGAATTCGCCTGAAGTCAATACTTCTTTCGCCAGCACTGAAGCGGCAATCGATGCTTTTTCTCCAGCACCCACTGACCGTTTTGCGCTCTTCTTCGCTTTTTTCGCATTTTCGAAAAAGTACTGCGCGCTTTTCTTGTGCATCATGTCGAGTATGGTCCCGCCCATGACCAAAAGAACCATTAAAACGATATAACCCTGCATAATTGCGGGTGATATAACTTCAGAAAGTCCGGCAAAGGGGTTGCTCGCGAACATTACGTTCTCCTCGGAAATTTTAAATTCAAGATATCATTCAATCGGTTGTCCCTCTGATGGGGTGTTTTCTAGCGTGCCGAATGGCCGCTCAGCTTCACTTCCACTTTTTCGTGTTCGGCGAGCCCGGCATAGTAGGCGCGCAGCACTTCCAGCACTTCCGGCCTGCTGAATTCTGCGGGCACTTCGCTTCCCTCCGAGAGCATCTTTCTGAGTTTGGTTCCGGAGAGCAGCAGGCGATCGGCATCCCCGTGCGGGCAGGTGCGGGCAGAAGCCATCCCGCCGCAGCGGTAGCACCAGAAGGTCCAGTCTATCTTGAGCGGCTGGGTCTCGAGCGACCCTTTGGGAATTTTGTCGAAGATGTGGTGCGCATCGAAAGGGCCGTAATAGCTGCCCACGCCGGCATGGTCGCGCCCGACGATGAGATGCGAGCAGCCGTAGTTCTGGCGGAAAAGCGCGTGCAGCAGGGCTTCCCTCGGGCCTGCATAGCGCATGTCAAGCGGATAGCCTGCCTGAACGATGGTCTTTTCCACGAAATAATTCTCGGCAAGCACGGAAATGGCGCGTGTCCTGACGTCTGCGGGAATGTCGCCGGGTTTCAACTGCCCGAGCAGGGAGTGGATCAGCACGCCGTCGCTGACTTCGATCGCCACCTTGGCAAGATATTCGTGGGAGCGGTGCATGGGATTTCTGGTCTGGAAGGCCGCGACCCTGCTCCAGCCCATGGATTCGAAAAGCGCCCTGGTTTCCCTTGGGGACATGAAGAGGGAGCCGTATTTCTCGGCGAAGCCGCCCTGGGAAAGCACCTTGACCCGGCCTGCGAGGTTTACCTCGCCCTGTTCCATCACCATCCTGACGCCCGGATGTTCGATGTCTGTCGTGCCGAAAACGGTCGCGCACTCGTGCGCCTTGTCGATTTCGTATTTTTCAGTGACGGAAAGGATTGCCAGGATATCTTCGTCGTCCGGATCGACGAGGGCGATGTCGGAGCCGGTCCTGATCGAATGCGCCGTATCGCGGCCCACCGAAAGCGTGATCGGTATCGGCCAGAAAAGCCCGTTGGCCGTTTTCATGCCATCGCATACGCTGGACCAGTCCGCATGAGTCATGAAACCCTCCAGCGGCGTGAAACCGCCTATGCCGAGCATGACGAGATCGCCCTTCTCGCGCGAGCTCACCCTGATTTTCGGCAGCCCGTCCGCCCTCTTTCTCTCCTCCGAGAGCGAATTCCCTTCCAGAAGAAGGGAATTCAGGGGGCCGCCGCCGTGCGGACTGACCAATGCCATCCCGACCTCCAAGCTTTGCCTGATTCGTTTAATGCTGGCATATGAAAGGGAGTACGGCGATACCCCATAATGGTTATCCTCCACCCCCCCTTAAGGTTATAGATGGGGGCAATGGCTTCTTCAAGCCGTGCGCAGGGAAGGAAACATCGATATCGAAACGCCGCAAAGGACAAGGAATCCTCCCGCCAGTTGCGCTGCCGTGGGAGATGTGCCGAGCGCCCCCTCGATCAGCATGGCGAAAACCGGAACGAGGTTGAGGAAAATGGCGGTGCGGGCAGCCCCCAGCCGCATGATGCCCATGCTCCAGAAAAGATAGGCGAGAACGGTCCCGCCCACCGCCATGACGGCGAGCGCCATGGCCGCCCTGGCACCCAGTTCGCCCATGTGTGCGCCGCTTGCCATTGCCACGCCGAAAAGCACCGCGGCGCCTGCCGCCATGACGAGCGAGGTGTTGCCCAATGCGGACCCCTTGGGCATGTATTTTCTCCCCAGCACGTTGTAGAGCGCCCACGAAGCATTCGCAGCCAGCATCAGCAAGTCCCCTCTCGATACGCTGAAGGAGGCGAGATTTCCGCCGGAAACCACTACGACAACCCCGGCAAGGGCGACGGGAAGGGCGGCAAGATGACGCGTGGTCGGCTTCTCCCCGAGCAACGCGGATGCCAGAAGGGTGGTGAGCAGGGGATTGGTCGCCATGATGAGCGCCGCATTGGCGGCGGAAGTGATGCGCAACGCATAAAAGAAGAACAGGTTGAAGGCAGCGATGCCGACCGTGCCGAGAAGCAGGTAGGTTCCGGCGTAACGGCTCAGCAGCCCTTTCAGGTCCTCCCGCCTGAATCCGGCGATTGCGATCATCAGGGCCGCACCCAGCAAAAAACGCAGGGATGCTGCCCAGAGAGGAGGCTGGTCGGCAAGGACGGGGCCGGCCAATACGAAGTTGGCCGCCCAGAAAAAAACCGCCACAGTAACGAGAAGGTAGGTTGTTGCCATGGATCTCTCCGGTTAGAATGAATGTGCTTAGAGGATTTTAATTCCGCACAATATGCTGAACAAGCAATACGTTGTTTAACATCTGATTAGAAAAACTAATGCCAAGAAAACTCCCTTCCCTCAATGCGCTGAGGACTTTCGAAGCGGCGGCGCGGCACCTTTCCTTCGTTCGCGCCTCCGAAGAACTGTGCGTCACGCCGGCTGCAGTCAGCCAGCAAATCAAGCTCCTGGAAGATCATCTCGGAATTCCCCTGTTCAGGAGGGGAAAGATCCTGCTTCTGAGCGAGGCAGGGGAAGACATGCTGCCCCTCGTCTCGGAAGCCTTCGACCAGTTGGAGAAGGCGGTGACGAAGGCCAGGACGGAAGGCGGCGCGCTTGTCGTTTCCGCCCCTCCCGCCTTCGCTGCAAGATGGCTGATTCCGCGGCTGGAGGATTTCAATTCCCGCCATCCCGGCATCGAACTTCGCCTGCTCGCGACGCGCCGCCTGGTGGACTTCGGGGTGGAGGACGTGGATGCCGCGATCCGCTTTGGCGCGGGCGCATATCCGGGCCTCAATATCGACCGGCTGATGCTGGAACTCATCGTTCCCGTGGCCTCCCCGCAACTCGCAGCCGCGATCAGAAGCCCTTCCGATCTCGCAAGCTGCGCCCTGCTGGAAGACGAGTGGCACACCTCGAATGGGGTATTCCCGGACTGGAAGACCTGGCTCGCCTCCATCGGCGTGGAAGCCGGTCCGTCATTGAAAATCAGACGATTTAGCGATGCCAATCTGACGATTCAGGCGGCTGTTGCCGGAATGGGCGTGGCACTCGCATGGCAAAGTCTGGTCGAGGGCGATTTGAAGGCCGGGCGCCTCGTGCGCCTGCCGGAAGGGGCCATCCCTTCCGAACTCGGCTACCATCTCGTCATGCCCCGCAGCCGCGCAGATTCCCAGAAAACCCAGGTTTTCCGCGCCTGGCTTCTGGAACAGTGTTCGGAGCCCGGGATTCAGGACCCTGAAAGCTCGAATGCGACGATGCGCGACCAGGTTCCCGACATCCCTTCCCTGCAGGCTTCCCGGCAATAGGCGGCTGCGGCTTCCCTGAAAATCACCCGGATCGTTTTTCACCCGGCATCGTCATCGATTTGAGGTCGAACATCGCCTCCAGCTCCCCGGGCGCAAGAAAACCGGCTGCCGCCTCTCGGATCGAAATGCCCTCGCTGGAAGCCCTTTTCACCAGGCTCGACGCCCTGTCGTAGCCGATTATTGGGGCGAGGCGGGTTCCCGCCATGAGCGAGCGCCCCGCCAGGGTTTCGCAGCGATCCCGATCGACCTCGAGTCCGGGAAGGAGTTTTTCGCAAAGGAGCCTGGCAGACTCAGAAAGCAGCCTCGAAGATTCGATCAGGGCATCCCCCATGAGCGGCATCGCGACATTGAGTTCGAGCAGCGATCCCACCCCTCCGAAATCGGACAATGTTGCAGCGAGGTCGTTTGCGATGATCCTGACAGACATCTGGACGACGGCTTCCGAAATCACCGGATTCACCTTTCCCGGCATGATCGATGAGCCTGGCTGGATTTCGGGCAGGACGAGCTCGCCCAAACCGCAGTCGGGTCCGCTTGCCATCAGCCTGATGTCGTTGGCGATTTTCGAAAGGCTTGCCGCGACGGTCCTGAGCGCGCCCGAATAGTGAAGGAGCGCATCCTTAGATCCCTGCGCCTCGAAATGGTTTGCCGCCTCGAAAAACGGCATCCCTGCAGCATCCGAAAGCATCACCGCCACTCTCGACCCGAATTCCGGATGGGTGTTGATCCCGGTTCCCACCGCGCTTCCCCCTATCGCCAGGAATTTCAGCCCGTCGAGGGCGGATTCGATCCGCCCGATGCCCTGTGACACCTGCTCGGAGAAACCCGAAAAGACCTGCCCCATCCTGACAGGGGTCGCATCCATGAGGTGCGTCCTGCCCGGCTTCACGACATCGTCCCATTTCCCCGCCTTCTCCCCGAGCGCCTCTCTCAATAAATCAAGCTGGGGCAAAAGCGTGGCCCTGGCAAAAACCGAGACTGCGAGATGGAGGGCCGACGGAAATACGTCGTTGCTGGACTGCCCCATGTTCACATGATCGTTGGGATGGACGGGATGCTTCGCCCCCCTGGGAAAGCCCGAAATCTCGTTCGCCCTGTTCGCGATCACCTCGTTGGCGTTCATGTTGGTGCTGGTGCCCGATCCCGTCTGAAAAAGGTCCAGCGGAAAATGATTGTCGAGGCGGCCGGATGAAACCTCTTCGGATGCCTTCACAACGAGCCCTGCAAGTTCCGGATCGAGCTTGCCCAGATCGCGGTTGACCTCAGCGCAACAGGCCTTGAGGAGCCCCAGCGCATGGATGATCTCGAAAGGGATGGAGCGGGCGCTTTTCGCGAAATTGCGTCTGCAGCGTTCCGTGCCCGCCCCCCACAGCGCCCACCCGGGCACCGTCACGGAACCCATGGAATCGGATTCCTCCCTGAATTCCATTCAGTGTCCCGCAAAAAAGACCAGTCCGACAACTGCGAATATCACGGTCATCAGGATAAAAGCCCATATGCTGCGCAGCGCATCTGTCAATGTTTCCATTTTTTCCTCCCGCAGAAGGTTGATACTCCAATAATAGGATCTTTTCTCAATAACTCAATTCCGGCTATGAAACGGGGAAATTTGCGTGTACCATGCCAGATTCCGAAAAGGGGCCATAGCTTCGTATTCCTCGGATCCGCCATGCCTGCAATCCTGCTGATCAAGACCTCGTCGATGGGGGATGTCATCCACAACCTGCCTGTCGTCAGCGACATCGCCGGACATTATCCGAATGCAACGATAGACTGGGTGGTCGAAGAGGCCTTCGCCGCCATTCCCGCCATGCATCCCGCCGTGAGAAACGTCATTCCGGTGGCGATAAGGCGCTGGCGGCATTCCCCGTTCGGCAGTTCCACGAGGCGCGAGTTTGCGCAATTCAGGGAAGCGATCGGGGAGGAGCAATATGATCTCGTCATCGACACCCAGGGTCTTCTCAAAAGCGCGATGATTTCCAAATTCGCGAATGGCGTTCGCTGCGGCTTCGACAGGAAAAGCGCGCGGGAGCCCCTCGCATCCCTTTTCTACGATGAAAAGAAATGCGTCGAGAAAAGCCTCCATGCCGTGACGAGAAACAGGATGCTCGCAGCTTCCTGTCTCGGCTATTCGGTAGAGCCCCCCCTTGACTACGGCATAACCCTGGAAGCCGAAAGGGGGGATTATGCCGTGTTGCTGCATGCCACCAGCCGGGCCGACAAGCTATGGGAGGAATCGAACTGGATCGCACTCGGAAAAGAGCTGGGCATGAGAACCGTCCTTCCGTGGGGAAACCTGGAAGAGAAAATGAGGAGCGAGCGCCTCGCGGCGGCAATTCCCGGCGCCACCGTCCCTGAAAAACTGTCATTGAGTGACGCGGCGCAACTCCTCGCAGGGGCGAGCGTCGCCTTCGGAGTGGACACCGGCCTATCCCATCTCGCAGCGGCCCTGCACATTCCCGTGGTCGGCATTTACTGTTCGACCGACCCCGGCCTCACCGGAATCCTGACTTGCGGAAGGGGAATCAATCTCGGCGGCAGGAGCGGGCCGCCTTCGGTTGAAGAAGCGCTCTCTGCCTGGCACAACCTGTGAACCGCTTCCTCTACACCCTGCTGCTCTACGCCATGCTCCCTTTGGTATTGGGGAGGCTGCTGCTGCGGGCAAGAAAGCAGCAAGCCTATCTTGCCCATATCCAGGAACGCTTCGGCTTCTACGATTCGAAGCCTCCCGGCAAAATCATCTGGCTGCATGCCGTATCCGTCGGCGAAACGAGGGCCGCAGCCCCGCTCGTCGAAAAGCTGATCGAGTCCAACCCCGATTGCAGCATCCTGATCACCCACATGACCCCCACCGGGCGCGAGACAGGCGAGAAGCTCTACGGGGGAAGGGCATTGATCTGCTACCTGCCCTACGATTACCCTTTCGCAGTGCGGCGCTTTCTGAACCATTTCAGGCCCTCGCTCGGCCTTTTGATGGAAACCGAACTCTGGTTCAACCTGATCCATTTGTGCAAGGGGAACGGCATTCCCCTTTTCCTCGTCAACGCAAGGCTCTCCGGGAAATCGCTGCAGCGCTACCTGAAATTCGGGAATCTGGCACGACAGAGCCTGGCCGAGCTTGCGGGAATCGCAGCCCAGACGACAGGAGATGCGGAAAGACTGGAAAAACTGGGCGCAAAAACCCCGACGGTATGCGGCAACCTGAAATTCGATGTGTATCCGCCGAAAGAAATTCCCGACTTCCGGAAGCTTCTCGATGAGAGGCCGGTTTTCCTCGCCGCAAGCACCCGGGAAGGCGAGGAGGAACTGATACTGGATGCATTCGAAAAAAGCGAGGGAATACTGGTAATCCTCGTTCCGCGTCATCCGCAGCGCTTTATCGAAGTTGAAAACCTGCTGAAGGCGAAAAAAACCCCCTATGTGAAAAGGAGCGAAAACAGGAAGATCGATCCCGGAACCCGGGTCTTTCTCGGAGACAGCATGGGGGAGATGTTCGCGTATTACGCCTCATGCGACTGCGCCTATATCGGCGGATCTTTGCTGCCTTTGGGGGGGCAGAACCTGATCGAAGCCGCATCCCTCGGAAAGCCGGTTCTGCTCGGCCCGCATACCTACAATTTCGAAGAAGCCTCGAAATTGGCGCTGGAAGCCGGCGCCGCAATCAGGGTCGAAAATGCGGACCAGCTCGCAAGCGAAGCCGCCGCGCTTCTCGAAAATCCCGAAAAACTTTCGGCGATGGGAAAAGCCGGGCTCGAATTCGCCGAGAAAAACCGGGGCGCTGCGCAAAAAATCCTGGAACTGATCGAATCCTGCTGAGCCCTCAAGGCTTCAGGCTGCCATGGAACCGCGTTCCGCAACGCGACAGGCAATATGCTCCAGCGCTTCTTCCACCTGGTCGATCAGGATGAGGCAAACGTCCCCCTGCTTGAGATGCGAGAAAGCGTGATCGATGGCCAGGAATTCGCCGCGGATTTCGCTGATTCGCCTCGTTCTGGATGCGCCCGCAAGCCCCTCCCGAAGCAATTTCAGCACTTCGCCGTCCTCTCGCCCGCGCTGGCACTTGTCCTGATAGAGCACCACCTCGTCGAAGGCTGCG
The DNA here is from genome assembly GCA_021802655.1 of Pseudomonadota bacterium. Lineage (GTDB taxonomy): Bacteria > Pseudomonadota > Gammaproteobacteria > Burkholderiales > JABEVD01 > JABEVD01. The sequence continues at coordinate 16,978 of JAJZRP010000009.1, read as the reverse complement.
CCCAGAATTTGCGCCTGCTTCCTGATATCCTCGTCGCGGCGATCACCGGCCGCGCTGATCACAGCCATCCGCCGCCTTGCGGGAAAGACATCCACGGCCTTCACCAGTGCCAGGAGCGCATCGGGATTATGGCCATAGTCGGCGATGACCGTAGCGCCGCGGTAATCGAACAGGTTGAAGCGGCCGGGCGTCTTGGCGGGATCATTCTCGAACCCGGAAAGGCCTTTCCTGATGATCTTCCAGTCGATGCCCAGCGCCCAGGCCGCAGCAACGGCAGCCATGGCGTTTTCGACCTGGAAGAAAATGGTGCCGTTGCGCGTCAGTGGTATTTCTTCCCACGGGACGAATTCCTCGAATCTGCCTTCCACTGCATGAATGCCTGTTTCTGTCGAAAAGACCACGCGCCGTCTTTCGGCGCGATGGGCGGCGATGACCGGGTGATGCGGGTCGCTGCAAAAATAGATCACAGATCCCGGGCAGGAGTCGGCCATGGCCGCCACCAGCGGGTCTGCTGCATTCAATACGGCGGTACCCCGGGGCGAAACATTTTTCACGATCACCTGCTTGACTGCCGCAAGCTCTTCGACCGTGTTGATATGGGACAAGCCCAGATGGTCACCTATCCCGATGTTGGTCACGACCGCCACGTCGCAGTAGTCGAAAGCCAACCCCTCGCGCAGCACCCCTCCCCTTGCGGTCTCGAGCACAGCGGCATCCACGTCGGGATGCAGGAGAACATTGCGTGCACTCTTCGGGCCGCTGCAGTCGCCGGTATCGATGCGCTTGCCGTCGATATAGACGCCGTCCGAATTGGTCATGCCGACCCGCAAGCCATTGCTGTCCAACAGATGGGAAATCAGTCGTACCGTGGTGGTCTTGCCGTTGGTTCCCGCAACCGCGACCAGCGGAATGCGTCCGTTTTCTCCTTCCTGGAACAGGTTGGAGACGATGGCATCCCCAACCGGCCTTCCCTTGCCGAAGGAAGGCTGGAGGTGCATGCGAAGCCCCGGGGCGGCATTGACCTCGACAATGGCGCCCCCCTGTTCTTCCAGCGGGAAATGCATGCTTGGGCAGACGATGTCCACGCCGCAAATGTCCAGTCCGACCATCTGGGCAGCCGCGACTGCACGGGCGGCGATTTCGGGATGGACGTCGTCGGTGACGTCGGTCGCAGTGCCGCCCGTTGACAGGTTGGCATTGTTGCGCAACACGACGCGCTCGCCTTCACCGGGAATCGAGTCCGCGTCCAGCCCATGGCGCGCCAACGTGGCGAGGGCGATTTCGTCGAGACGAATCCGGGTCAGGGAAGTGGCATGTCCGTCGCCCCGCAACGGATCGCTGTTGATTTTTTCGACGATCTGCCGAATGCTGTGCACGCCATCGCCGACGAGATGAGGGGGATCGCGCCGGGCTGCGGCGACCACGGCATCCCCGACCACCAGAAGGCGGAAATCGCTGCCGGGCAGATAACGCTCCACCAGCACTTCGTCCCTGACCCGGGAAGCGGCGGCATAGGCGGCCATCACTTCATCCCGGGTGGAAATGTTGACGGCAATGCCCTTTCCCTGATTGCCGTCGCGAGGCTTGACCACGACAGGCGTGCCAATCTCGCAGGCCGCAGCCCAGGCGTCTTCCGCATCCGAAACCACCCGCCCTGCCGGGACCGGCACTCCGGCTGCATCCAGCAGCACCTTGGTGAGTTCCTTGTCTTGCGCGATGGATTCTGCGATGGCGCTGCAGCCATCCGTTTCCGCAGCCTGGATGCGGCGCTGGCGGCTGCCCCACCCGAACTGAACCAGGCTGCCTTCGGTAAGCCTGCGACAGGGAATTCCCCGCTCGATGGCCGCCGAAACGATGGCGCCGGTGCTGGGGCCGAGGCGCACTTCCTCGTCCAGTTCGCGCAGTTCGGCAAGCGCTTCGGCAAGATCGAATGGCGTGTCTTCGAGGGCCGAACGGCAGAGATCGGATGCCAGGGCGAGAGCCCTGCGCCCGACCGCCTCTTCGCCGTATTCGACCACGACGCGGTAGACGCCGGGCTCCGTAGCGGGCACGGCGCGGCTGAAGGTCACCTGACATCCCGCCTGAGCCTGCAGTTCCAGGGCGACGGCCGCCAGTACATGGGCAAGAGAATCCGCACCTTCGTCGAACGCGCCCATCGCAGGGAAGCGCGTTCGCAGGTGCGCCTCGAATCCGGCTATGCCCCGAATCGATTCTTCGGAACGGAAACAGGAAACCACGGCCTCGATGGCAGTATGCCTGCTCCAAAGATTGGGACCCCTCAGAGCCCGGATGCGAGATATATCCATAATGTGCCTTTACGCTCCAGCAGTATCGAAAGATTCAAGTCCCGCGCGGATCAATTCCAGCGAGAGATTCAGTGCCCAGGCTGCGGCTATCCCGGCCAGAACGGCATTTCCGCCTTCAGGCAGGAATGCGGCGTCGATGAGCGGAGTCTCCCAGCTTCCCTGGGCGAGCACGACCTTCCCTTCGCGCAATATGACAGCGCGTCCTCCTGCCGAAAGATGGGCGGCAAGAGGGGGAACTTCCGGGGAATGCGCATAGTAGATCACTTCTCCGTCGCAGAATTTCGCCATGTCCGCCACCCGGGCATCGGCAGCATTGAGCACGGCAACCCCGGTCGGCAACACCACGTCGACCTGAGTGCGCAGCGCACCCGCCATCTGGTCTGCATCCAGCATGTCGAATTCCTCCATGCGCACTTCAGGTGAAATTTCGGTGACGATGCCGACCTGGCAGCGGTCATAAGCCAAACCCTCCCCGAGCAGGGTGCGCGGGCCGTTTTCGAATACCGCAGCGTCCACGCCGGGGTTGAGCAGCACCTTGCGCATGGAGGACCAGTCAGTGCGATTTCCGCGTTCCACCCATCTGCGCCCCTGGAACAGCCCCTCGGAGCAGGCCATGCCGACGCGCCTGCCGTCGAGTTGAAGCAGCCACGCGACGAGCCTGGCCAAAAGGCTGTTGCCGCCTGTGCCGGCAATGCCCACGACAGGAATTCGCCCGAATTCGCCTTCGGGAAAAAGACTGTCCACAATGGCACGCCCTACCGGTTGCGGCTCGCCTTCAGCGGGCTTCAGATGCATCAGGAGGCCGGGGCCGGCGTTGACCTCGACGATGGCTCCATTCTGCTCGGCAAGCGGCCTGGAAATGTCTTTCGCCAGAAGGTCCACCCCGGCGATATCGAGCCCGACGATCCTTGCAGCCAATGCAGCTATTTCAGCGGTTTCCGGGTGAACCTTGTCTGTCACGTCGAAGGCGACGCTGCCGTTGCGCTGGACCAGGACGCGAACGCCCTGGGCTGGCACGGAGTCGGGCTTCAAGCCCTGCCGCTGCAATTCGAGTCGGGCGGACGAATCCAGACGCACGGGATTGAGGGGGTGCTCTTCCGAGCTGCCCCGCAGCGGATTGCTGTTGATCTGGATATCGATCAGGTCGGCGACGCTGTCTCGTCCGTTTCCTGTCACGAAGGTTTCCTCCCCGCGTGCAGCGGCTGCAAGGCGCCCCCCCACGATCAACAGGCGGTGCTCGATGCCGGGGACGAAGCGCTCGACGATGACACCGCTGCCTTCTTCCCTCGCCACTTCGAAAGCCGCCTCGACCTGTTCGCGCGTTTCGAGATCGATGAACACGCCCCTTCCGTGGTTGCCGTCGGAAGGTTTGACGACGACGGGAAAGCCGATTTCCTCCGCAGCTTCCCAGGCCTCGTCGATCGTTCCGACCAGCCTTCCTTCAGGAACGGGAACGCCGCAATCGCCGAGCAGACCCTTGGTGAGAACCTTGTCGCGGGAAATACTCTCCGCTATGGCAGGCGTGGCGTCGGTTTCTGCGGTCCAGATACGGCGCTGGCGTGCGCCGTATCCCAACTGGACCAGATTGCCATCGTTGAGGCGGGTGGCAGGAATGTCCCTGTCGTCGGCGGCATCCACGATACAGGCAGTGCTGGGGCCCAGGCAGAGCGTGTCGGCCATCCGGCGCAAGCGGCGCCTCGCCGCATCGACGTCATAGGGGCGGTCATAAATGGCGCCCATGACGAGATCGCGCGCCGAATCCAGACAGGCTCTCGTGAGCTTTTCGTTGAAAGCGCGAACCACGACCTTGTACACGCCGCGCCTGGAAGTCTCGCGCGCCTTGCCAAACCCCCCGGGCATTCCCGCAAGCCCCTGCAATTCGAGGGTGACATGTTCCAGGATATGCCCGGGCCAGGTTCCCTCCTTCAGCCTGCGCAGGAATCCGCCGCGCTCGCCATAGCTGCAGCGGTGCTCGATGAGTCCGGGCAGCATGGACGAGAGCCGCTCGTAGAATCCCGGGATGGTGTCGGAGGGGAAATCCTCGAGTTCGCCGATGTCCACCCAGGCTTCCAGCACGGGGCGGTAGGTCCAGATGTTGGGGCCCTTGAGATAGCGCACATCGAGAAATTCGATGCTCCCGGAGACTGCCACTTGCCTTGTCGTTTCTGCCACAAGCATATTTTCGGCCTGGAAAATGAAAAATCGTTTAATTTAAGCAAGAACCGGGCCAAAAAAACAAATCCCTTTGAATCAATATGATGAAGGATATTTCCGGGCATGGCAAAAAGACCGCCTGTCGCCAAATTGAGACAGCATTTAAATGAAAAACACAAAATCCCTTTCCATTCATGGAGAAACACCTGTCTCCAAATGACGACATCATGCTTGTCGGCGGTCTTGGGGTTATACTTCAACGCATGCGAACCCCCTTTTCCAGTCGTATCTTCCGATGACGGCTCCGCTTCCCGAGTTTTGGCAAGCCGAGACGCAAACTCGACTCGCGCCCGGCGAGGCTGTGCTCGCCTGGCTGGAAACGGACCTGGATGCGCAGTTGCGGTTTTCCCGCGGCCTGCTGCTTTTGACCGACCGGCGCCTTCTGGCGGGGGATGCAAACGGCACCTGGCGCGACTGGCCCTGGCGCCAAGGGTTGAAAATCGAGCGGCGTGACCATGCCGGGGTGGGCCACCTTGAGCTCACCGACGCAGCTTCCCTGCTTGCCGCCTGGCACTACACCCTGGGGCTGGACGAGTCCGCCCGCAGGCTGGCGCAATGCTTCCTGGAGCGCAATGCCGCGAGCTCCGAAGGACGGGAGCCCGAGCCCTGCGCAGTCGAGAACTGCCCCGGATGCGGCCTGCCCCTGCCTGCCGGACATGCGCTTTGCAGCGCCTGCACCCTTGAAGCGAACCGCCCCCCTTCCACCTGGACGCTGCTTCGCCTGTGGCGCTTCGCCCGCCCCTATCGCAATCAGCTTCTCGTCGGATTTTTGCTGACCCTGGCATCGACCGCAGCAACCCTGGTGCCGCCCTATCTCACCATGCCGCTGATGGACGACGTGCTGATCCCCTTCCAGAACGGCACGCCGATCGACCCGGGCAGGGTGAAGCTGTACCTGGGGGGGCTGCTTGCCGCAGCGCTGGCAGCATGGGCGCTGGGCTGGGGAAAAACCTATATCCTCGCGCGCGTCTCCGAGCGGATAGGCGCCGACCTGCGCATCACCACCTACCAGCACCTTCAGAGTCTTTCGCTCGAGTACTTCGGCGGCAAGCGCACCGGGGATCTGGTCGCCCGCATCGGCTCCGAAACCGACCGGATCAACGTATTCCTTTCCCTGCACCTGCTGGATTTCGCCACGGATTTGCTGATGATAGGCATGACGGCTGCGATCCTGCTTTCCATCAATCCCTGGCTGGCGCTGGTGACCCTGCTGCCCCTTCCCTTCATCACCTGGATGATCCATGTCGTGCGCGACAGGCTGCGCCACGGCTTCGAGCAGGCCGACCGGGTATGGTCGGAGATCACCAGCGTGCTGACCGATACCATACCCGGCATCCGCGTGGTCAAGGCATTCGCCCAGGAGAAACGGGAAGTGAAGCGTTTCAGCGACGCGAATGCGCACAATCTGGCAGTGAACGACAGGGTGAACACCGTCTGGTCGCTTTTCGCGCCCAGCGTCACCTTGCTGACCGAGATCGGGCTTCTGGTGGTATGGATGTTCGGCATCTGGCAGGTGTCGCAAAAAGAGATCACGGTCGGCGTGCTGGCCGCGTTCCTCGCCTACATCAGCCGCTTCTACGGCCGTCTCGATTCGATGAGCCGCATCGTTTCCGTGACACAGAAGGCCGCGGCCGGCGCCAAACGTATTTTCGACATACTCGACCAGGCCTCCAGCGTGCCTGAAACGGCCAAACCCATCCATCCCGGACGGATCGAAGGGGCGATCGCAGTGAAGAATGCAGGTTTCCGCTACGGCAACCGGACGGTATTGAGCGGCATCGATCTTTCCATCGCGCCAGGAGAAATGATCGGGCTGGTGGGCCAGAGCGGTTCCGGAAAAAGCACGCTCGTCAATTTGATCTGCCGCTTCTACGACGTGGCGCAGGGCTCGATCCTGGTCGACGGGGCGGACATCCGTTCTTTTCCGATCGGGGAATACCGGCGCAACATCGGCCTCGTGCTGCAAGAGCCCTTCCTGTTTTTCGGCACCATAGCCGAGAACATCGCCTACGGGCGGCCTGACGCGAGCCGCGAAGACATCGTCGCAGCAGCGCGCGCGGCGCATGCGCACGAATTCATCCTGCGCCTGCCGCACGGCTACGATTCGCTGGCCGGGGAGCGGGGACAGGCGCTCTCAGGGGGAGAACGCCAGCGCATCTCGATCGCCCGGGCGCTCCTCATCGACCCGCGCATCCTGATTCTGGACGAGGCGACCTCCTCGGTCGACACGGAAACCGAACTGGAGATCCAGGCGGCACTGGAAAACCTGGTCAGGGGACGCACCACCATCGCCATCGCACATCGGCTCTCCACCTTGCGCCGCGCGGACCGGCTGGTGGTGATGGAAAGGGGGAAGATCGTCGAGGTCGGGCGCCACGACGACCTGCTCGAAAAGCAGGGCGCCTATTACCGCCTGTACCAGGCGCAGACGAAACAGATGGAAGGGGGGGAGGGGGAAGATGCCTGAATTCGAACTTGCCCGGAACGCATTCGGGCGACTGGTCCTGAAAAATGACGAGGGTGTTCACGAGGGCGTGGCGCCGGTCAGGGCTTTCCCCGTCACGGCCCCTGGGGAAGGCGTTGCACTGATGAGCGCACAGGGTCGGGAACTCGCCTGGATCGCTTCGATGGGAGCATTGCCGGACACGACGAGAATCCTGCTGGAAGAAGCGCTGCGGGAACGGGAATTCATGCCTGAAATCCTTCGCCTCGTTTCCGTTTCGGGATATGCCGCACCCTGCGAGTGGAAAGTGGAAACCGACCGGGGGGATACCGCATTCACCCTCAAAAGCGAGGACGATATCCGCCGCATTTCCCCTTCCGCCCTGATCCTGACGGACAGCCATGGCGTGAATTTCCTGATCAAGAATCCAGTAGACCTCGATCGCCACAGCAAGAAGCTGCTCGGAAGGTTCCTCTAGGACACTGCGTAAAGCGGATTTCGTCTGGCGGAAAGGTCAAGGGAGTTGGTTTTCCAACTCCCGTATCGGACGTTTACTGGGGCTTTCCGCCCATATCGATGGCTTTGCCCTGGGAAAGGGAGGTCACGTAGCTCACCAGATTCGTCAGCGCTTCGCTTCCGGCCACAGGTGGAGTGCCCTGAAGCGCATTGCCGACGCAGCTGCGGATCTGGTCTTCCAGCGTCACCACCTTGTTGGCTTTCGGATTGAATCTGGGGAAGATCGTTGCCGCGTTGGAAAGGCTGGGTATGGCCTTGCCGTTCGGCAATTTGCCCGGCCCCACCCCGCCGTTGACATGACAGGCATCGCATGTTTTGCCGTTACCGCCGAAGGTTTCGTGGGAAAAAAGCTGCTTTCCGTCCCGAATCGCCTTTTGGAGCGGGTCATCCGCAGCATGCGCAGATATTCCTGCTGAAAGAAGCAGAACCGACAGCACTGCACTCAACTTTGAATTTTTCATTTTCATATCCTTTTCTGGTTGATGAATTCTCATGGCGTAATCAGAAGATAGCCGGATTTTTCGAAATCGACTAGCGCCCCTATGCCGGAGACGACAGGACGAGCAAAAGGCAGGAGATCCTGGGGAGTGTAGCCTTTCAGCTTCATGGCGACAGAGCATTCGTACATCTTCACCCCTGCCATTTTCATCGCCATAAGCAATTTCTTGTTGGGGTTGCCCTTGGGATGGGGCTCCTGGACCTTCTGATCATATGCATCGTCGTTCAGCAGGAACTGGGCACCGTCGGCCCTGAAGACCATGATGAGTTCGTAGTCCTTTCCGGGCTTCATGCCCAGAGCGGCATACTGGTCGACAAGATTCTTGACCCCGAAGATCTGCTTGGATATCCCGTTCTTCGGGATGACGTCCACATGGTTGATCTGAACGACCACCTTGAGACCCGTCTGGTTGACGATCTGAAGCGGCGGCTGAATGTTTTCAGCCATGTCGTCGGCATAGGCGAAAGTTACCCCGAAAAGCGCGAGCGTCAGGAATAGCTCCGTAATCAATCTTTTCATAATGTTCTCCTCGGTCGTTGTCAGAAAGTATAGGTGCATTGGGCAATGATCCTGTTTCCGATCGAACCTGCAATGATGGCCGCGTCGGTAAGCTGCGTATGCGCATTGGCCTGTATCGCTGCAGGTTCGGACAAATACGCCAGCGGATTGGGCACGCTGATCTTGCGGACCTCGTAGTTGACCATGAATCTCAGATTGGTGCTGAAGAAATATTGCATCCCGTAGGTCACGGTCGAGAACAGCCTTTCGTCATAGGCGGAGTTCGGCAGCTTGTCGAGGTTATCATAGCGGAGATCGGCTTCCCATTTCGGCATGAATTGCCAGCCCATGTCCACATAATAACCCTTGGCCGTATCAGATGAATTCAGGGCCATCTGGTCTACGGGCTCGAATGCGATTCCGCCGATGTCGTTGAAAGGAGCAATGACGCCATAATATATCATTCCTTTTGCCCTGATATATTCCCCTCCCAGCCTGAAATTATCGTGCTTGTAATTACCGCCAAATCCTTCCCTGATGCGGGTGTAATCCTGACCATTGTAGTTTCGCTTTCCCTCCTGATGCCAGACATAGGCCGAGGCATCGTCGCGATTGGGGCCTGCCCCCCCGAACACATAGGAAGCCTGAAGTCGCCCCGATATGTCGTAATTGCCGTTGTTGCTGTATTCAATTCCGTTTCCGTCGCTGACCATCAAGGCATATGAATATTCCCATTTCCCCCTGTTGAACCAGTCATAGGCTTCGATTCCAATGTCGCGGAAAGCGCCGACCGGCTTGTCATTCAGGGCGCCCATGCAATGGCCGGGCGTCGCGCAGGCAAGATTGTTCGCGCCACCTGCAAGCCCGGAAAGAGTCATCTGGGTCATGGGCACACCGAATAGCGGAACTTCCGGGCGCCCGCTGTAATAGGGGTCGACGAAGCGCTCATTGAGGAGCTGATCAGAAACGTTGGTGAGACTGGCATAATTCATGGCAGGCTCGCCGTGCATCGCCTCTTCTCCCAAAGGAAGCCTGCCCAGGCCGACCCGGATTCGGGTTGCTGAAGTATTGAAGGTGACTGTTGCATCGGTTAAGGCCGGCGTATATCTGTAGGAATTGGGCGACTGCTTCACTTCGGTGATGCCGTTGTTGCCCAGTTCCGCGAGGAGGAAATAGTTCATCTTGTCACCCGTGCCGGGAATCACGCCGCGTACGCCGGGTCTTGCCCGGAAGATTTGTGCCGTATTTTGGTGAGAGAAGTCAGGGCCGACCAGGTTGTTGAGCGAAGTCTGACCGTCGTAAACCTTCAGCGCAGGAGGAACGGCAATGCCTTCCACTGCGCTGCCTTCGTTGTAGGTGTATTGCGGCTGGATGAATCCCCAGAACCGATAGGCTTTGGCGCTGGTTGGCTCGTTGTTCTCCAATTCGAGCCAGTTCGCCGCGTAAGACGCCTGAGCGAATGCGGACAGCCATGCGACGGCAATAATTCCCCTTTTCATCATCCCCCCTTGATTTTTGTGATTTTTTCGTAAAAGCTGAATTCAAAATTGCTGCTTTTTCTCCTTGCCCCAAACCCGGTTCACTTGGGTGATTCTGGCATCTGTATGGGAATCACCAGGTTGTATCCCATGGATTCATAATGCGCTATGGACGGGTAAGCGCCTGAATTCACTGCAGCCGGGTTCTTTTCATCCAGCCCTTCCATGTCAGAAGGCTTGAGCCCCATGCTATGGATCGAATTGCCGCAAAACTCCACTTTCACACCCCTTTTCGCCAGATCAGCCCATTTGTCGACGATGCCCTGATGATCCAGATAATGCTTCTTGGCAAAAACGGTAACGAAAGGGCCTTCGATGACCACGACCAGCTTCGCCCCAGGATGTTCGAGAATGCGGGTGGCAACCATAGTGCCGTATTTGACGGCATCGATATCCTTGGCCTTCAGATCCACGATGATTTTCAGGTCGTGAAAATGCACCGTGCTGTGATCGACGGCGGTTCCCCCCGGGGCGAAAGAATCGTCGTCCGCCCTTGCCTGCAAGGCGGCCATTCCCAGGAAAACCAACAAGGCCATATTAAAAACTGCTTTCATTTTCCTCCTCACTTGGTTGATCGATTATTCAGGCGATACCCTCATTGCCTTCCACACCGAGAAGCTTCGGCAGATTGAGCCTGCGGGGAGAAATGACCTTCTTTTCCCTGAGGTAGGTCGCCACCACATCCCATATCGGCTCGCCGGTTATTCCTTCCGAAACGGGCGCCCAGCCTGCGATTTTGTATTTCTTTCCGGCATCGAGCGGCTTTCCGTTGAGCATGAGGTTTCCGATGCGCTTGCCGAACCCTTGCCTGAGATCGCAGGTATAGGTGATTCCACCAACGCGCACCATGTCCCCGCCCTGTTGTTTGTAAGGATCGGGATTGAACAGGTTGTCGAGCACGTCCTCCAGGATGTCCTTGATGGTCTTCCCGGTCATTTCGAGCATCGAGGACTGCGGATAGGTGATTGCAGTCTGGTCCATCAAATGCTCCATGGTAATGTCATCTCCCGGAAGCAGCGTGGTGCCCCAGCGAAACCCCGGAGAAAAGGCCGCATCGGCACCTTTCACTTCGATCAGGGCGTCGAGAATCAACTGATCGAACGTGCCGTTGAAATTTCCTCTCCGGTAAAGCGTCCCTTCCGTAACAGCAAGTTTCTCTGCGAGCCTGTCTTCGAAAGGCGCGCGCACCTTCCGGATCAGGGTACTCATCTCCGGATCGGGGTCGAGGAGATTGGAGAAGACAGGCAGGAGTTTGTACCGGAACCCCCCGATTTTGCCCTGTTTCACGTCAAGATCGAGCACACCGAGGAATTTGCCGTTGGAGCCGGCATTGGTCACCAGGGTCTGTCCCCCGGCGTTTTTGACGATGACGGGCTCAGGCACCCCGTCGTGAGTATGTCCGCCGAGAATGGCGTCTATTCCGCTCACCCTTCCCGCCATTTTCAGGTCGGCGTCCATCCCGTTGTGCGACAACAGCACGACGACAGCCGCCCCCTTTGATCTGGCCTTGTTCACGGTCTGCTGCATGCTGTCTTCCTGGATGCCGAAGGTCCAATCCGGGATCATGTATCTCGGATTGGCAATGGGCGTATAGGGGAAGGCCTGGCCGATGATGGCGACAGGCACGCCATTGATCTGTTTGATCACGTAATGATCGAACACGGGATCGCCGAAATCCGCGGTCTGCACGTTCTGGGCGAGAAAATCGATTTTTCCCTTGAAGTCGTTGTCGACGACATGCCTGACTCTTTCCGCGCCATAGGTGAATTCCCAGTGCCCGGTCATCACGTCGACGCCCAGAAGTTTGCAGGCCTCCACCATATCCTGTCCGTGCGTCCACAGGGAAGTCGCCGAACCCTGCCAAGAATCTCCGCCGTCAAGCAATAGAGAACCCGGCCTGCTTGCCCGCATCTTCTTGACGAGCGTGGCAAGATGGGCAAAGCCGCCGACCTTGCCGTATGTTTTCGCGGCATGCTCGAAATCGAGACAGGTGAAGGCATAGGCATCGCGGCTGCCCGGACGCATGCCGAAGGTCTTCAAAAGATGCTCGCCGACGAGATGAGGCGGCCTGTTTCTGCCATTTCCGACGCCGATATTGACATTGGGCTCTCTGAAATAAATCGGCATGAGCTGGGCGTGGCAATCGGTGATATGTAGCAGCGAGACATTGCCGTAAGGGGGGAGATCATAATGATCCCTGGATGCGGCAAAACCGGAACGGCTGTCAAGGGCGAGGCCGGAGGCTGCCGCCATCGCCAGAATATGCAAAAACTCCCTGCGGTTCATCGGCATGATTTACTTTCTGAAAACAGGAGTCTGCATGGGAAGGCCGCTGCTCATGTAGGTCATGAAATATTCCAGATCGTTGTATTGTTCGCTGTTGTATTCAAGCGGCTTCTCGCCGATATTTTTGGCGCATTGCCGAAAGCGCTGCTGCAGCGTCATCAACACCGTCCCGTCGATGAACTCGGGATAGTGCGTCGCCTGACCGACCATCATCGATATTTTTTCGCCGTTGACAGCCTTGCCCGCATTGTCGACATGACAGCCTGCGCAGGAATAGCCATTTTTCCCATGCCTGGCGTAGTAATAGCGCTTCCCCTCGATATAGGCCGAAAGCGCCCCCGAACCTTCGATCCGGATATCGACCTTCATGCCGTCGGAGAGGCTTTTCGCATAGGCCGTGAGCAAACCCATGGACTTTGCGCCATATTCAAGCGGTTTCTCGGCATTCGCTTCGAGGCAGGCATTGACTGCATTCTCGAAAGTCACGACGCGATGCAAGGTTTCGTCATAATAGGGATAATCCCCGGCGACATTGCGCCCTCCATTTCTGAAGCAGGAAGCGAAGGTCTTGCCGTTCTTGAAGGGCTTCTCCCACAGCTTCTGTCCCTCGTCCACGTCGATCGAAAAAGGCGGGAAGGACATAATGTCGTCGTATTGGGCCTTCGCCGAAGGATTCATCGACAGGGTGCCGAAAACGTAATCTTCGAAACGGACATTCGGCAGGATTTTCCTGTAATGATCGAGAAGGGCAGCCCTGTCTTCAAGAGGGCCCGCATAGGCGGACGAAGCCGTGAAAAAAAAGATCGCCGCAAACAGGCCAGGTCTTGTCATCGGTCAGGATACGACGACTTCGCCGTAAAAATTCTCTCCAAGATTGTCCACCGCAGTGATTGCAATCCTGTCTCCCGCCTTGGCACCCTTTACCTTGAAGTTGAAAAAAGGATTCTGGGAAATCGCCACTCCCCACTGCATGTCGAGGACAGTCTGGCCATTGCAGGTGGCCTCGACCTTGTCGATGAAATGGGCGGGGATGTATTTCCCAGTTTCCTTGTCCTTTCTCAATCCCGTTTCCATGATGTGCTTGATCAGCACTTTCACATCGGCAACCTCTCCCTGCATCGTTGCCCGCATTTTCATTGCGTTGTCCATTCTATTCTCCGATACTCAGCCGCCGCAGCCGCCCAGGGTAACCTTGACTTCCTTTCCGGTCGTGTAAGTCCCGCCTCCCGTCCTGACCGCCACCTTGACAACGGAGGTCTTGGCCATCTTGATATGCGTGGCGATGTAAGGCTCGGCCCCGTTCAAGAAAGCGACATCGGCGACCAGGGGATTGGGATTCTTTTCCACGAAAATGGCCATGGAAACGGTGTCCGGAATGCGGCTCGTCACTTCCACCGGAACAATCGCCCCATCTTCGGCAATGTCAGGCACCTTGAGCGCGATGTCCGGGCTTTCCTCGGCATTGTCATATCCCGATGCCAGCATCGCATCCAGGACTGTCTTGGCGGAAAATGCCGTCTTGTTCCAGGTCGCAGCAAAAACGGCAATGGGATCGAGAAAACCGACAGAAAATGCAGCTGCCAGCGCTCCGGCGCCTTTCAGGAAACTTCTGCGCAAAGGATTATTCATCAAATACCTTTCAAAATCTGCCATGATGGCTTTAAAGCCGTATTGAAAGTTAATGACGCAGCAGGAAGCGAATTTATTCCAAAAATATTTTCAGAATAAAAGGGTAAGATGATGGAATAATTTCGGTCGCATCTGCGTCCTAGCACATATAAGGTGCCTTTAAGGTGCCAAACATAATCAGAGGCAACGGGGGGATGATGCAGCGACTCACAGGGAAGCGCACGGCCGCTTCAATGCGGCAATTCGTCGGCCGAGCCGATGCGTCTTGTTTGATCGGGCGTGAACAGGGCGCATGAAGATACTTTCCCTGTTTTGTCGCACAGGCCCCTTGCAAGGTCGGCTCGAGCAAATCCGACCGAAGCTGTATCGAACAGCCTATGCCTGGAGCCACAATACCGCCCTCGCCGACGATCTGGTGCAGGAAACCCTGGTCAAGGCATTGCAGAATTCCGGACAGCTGCGGGATCCGGAACAGTTGAACGGCTGGCTGTTCACCATATTGGCAAACTGCTGGCGCGACCATTTTCGCCAATACAGGGAAATGGATGATATCGATGAAATAGAGGATTACCGATGCATAGACGAATTTACACCGGAGGATGGCCATGCGCAGACCGAACTGGTTGGTCGAGTCAGGGCCGCAGTTGCAAAACTGCCTCTCGGGCAGCGTCAGGTTCTGACGCTGGTGGATCTGGAAGAGTTCTCCTATGTTGAGGTTTCGGCTATTTTGAACATTCCGGTCGGAACGGTCATGAGTCGTTTGTGTCGCGCGCGAAACGCACTGAAATCGCTGCTGAATGAAGTTGCCCCGCAACAGGCGGCGCGAGTCAGTCGGATTCGGGGGGTCTAGGATGCGAAACCAAAATATTTCAGACGAATTTCTCAATGCATTTGTCGATAACCAGCTCGGGAGCGAAGAAAGAGATCTGGCGCTCGGCGCCATGGCGCGCGACGATTCGCTGAAGACCTCTGCCTGCGCGCTGCGCGAATTGAAGGAAATGACGAGGCTTGCCTACCACTGTCCCCCCATTCCCAGATATTCGTCCACCGGGGCACGACGGACGCTTTTTCGGCTTCAATCCCTGGCAGCCTGTCTGTTGTTGCTGATGATCGGGGGCGGGGCGGGCTGGCTGATGTCCACGCTGGACAACCCGGAACCCGACCGGGATCTGCATCTTTTTCAGGCAATATCCCACAATGACAATGGCGCCGCGCCGAGAAACATCATGGTTTATGTCGGAAACTCCAATCCTGTCAGGCTGAAATCAGCGCTCGACGAATCGGAAAACCTGCTGGAAACCTATGGGCGCGTCAATCAAAAACTCAAGGTGGAAATCATTGCCAATGATAGCGGCGTCGATTTGCTGCGTGAAGGCGTGTCGCACTATGCCAAGCGCATTGCCAGAATGCAGGCAAAATACCCGAACCTGAGCCTCATCGCCTGCACCCAGACCCTGAACAAGCTGCAGAAAATGGGCGTGAAGGTCCGTCTGCTGCCCAAAATAAAATCCGTATCTTCCGCAGCCGAAGAAATCAAAAAGCGCCTGGCGAAAGGATGGGATTACATCAGGGTATAGCCGGAACGCGTTCGATCCAGAGACTGATGCGAATCACAGCGTATGTAAATTACAAAAAATGAGACTTTCAGGCAGCGAAGTACTCATCGGGTTCATGCCCCTGCTCCGAGGTTGGGTCGAGGTTTTGACTCAATACGGCTGCCGTTCCATCGGAAGGAATTCTCCGGAAGCGCCGTGCGCCGAAGCGGCGCGCTCCAGCCGGTCACGCACCGCTTGCCAGCCCACTCCAATGGGAGGTGTTTCGATCAGAATAGCGTCGAAAAATTGCGCGTCCAGGGTGCGCAGCCGCGCATACAGTTCGCGGGCCCAGCTGGCCGGGTGGGTTGGCATGCCCTCCCGGAGACAAACCCCGGGCAGAGGGGTGGTGGACATGGACAACACCGCGATGCGCTGTCTTTGCGTGAGGCGTTGGCGCGTTTCAGCTTCCAGATTCGCAGTTGACACCAGGCAGACGGGCGTTCGCGGGGCGTAATGGGAGCGCAACATACCCGGAGCCCGCGGCGCATTATTTTCCGGTCGGACAACTGGCTGCCCCAGAACGGTTTCGATCTCGGCAAAGGTGATCTCACCCGGACGCAGCAGCCGGGGCTGCTGCCCGCTCAAGTCGAGAATGGTCGACTCGATACCTATTCGACAGGGCCCGCCGTCCAGGACTAAATCCATGGCATCGCCGAGTTCTTCGCGCACATGTGCTGCGGTGGTGGGGCTCAGCCGGCCAAAGCGATTGGCGGAAGGAGCGGCGATGCCGCCGCCGAAGGCCTCAAGCAGCGCCAAGGCGAGGGGATGATCTGGAATGCGCAGCCCCACCGTGTCCTGTCCGCCCGTGACGATATCGGGCACACGGGGGGCACGGTGCAGGATCAGCGTGAGCGGACCCGGCCAATAATGCCGAGCGAGGCGCCAGGCGGCGGCCGGGACATCCTTGGCCCAACGAATGAGCTGGCCGGGATTCGCGATATGGACGATCAGCGGATGGTCGGCGGGCCTGCCCTTTGCCGCGAAGATGCGGGCCACGGCCGCTGGATTTTCCGCGTCCGCCCCGAGGCCGTAAACGGTCTCGGTGGGAAAGGCGACCAGTCCGCCGCAGCGCAGGATCTCTGCGGCTTCCGGTATGACATCGAGCGGCTTTCTGATCGAAGACATGGCTCAGGTGCCCCGGCTTGTCGTGGCCTGCGGTGATCCGGCCGACACACTGTTGCATGTTGACGGAAGTGGCGTCCTTGCGTTCCCCCACCGCTCCACTCCGGCAAACCAGGCATCAGGTTAGAAGAAGGTCGTCACTGCGGCGTCCAGCGCATCGCGCATGTCGGGGTCGTCGGTGATGGGCCTGACCAGGGCGACGCGGCAGGCGGCAAGCGGGGCGACGCCCCTGGCGATGAGGCTGCCCGCATAGACCAGCATCCGGGTCGAAATCCCTTCGTCGAGGCCGTGCCCCTTGAGATTCCTGGAGCGCTCGGCAATCGACACCAGCT
>JAJZRP010000057.1 GCA_021802655.1 Pseudomonadota bacterium | reverse complement strand
TAAAAAGCCACTCTCGCAGTCGTTACCCAGCCGCGATTATAGGTGCTGAAGGCGGTCGCTGCCGCGTCCTGATAGCCGACGCCGAGGATGAGTTTGGTTCTGCCTTCAAGCGGAATCCTGCCCAGAATGAGGCCGTAGGTCATAATCAGCTGATTTTTTCCTGCAAGCGGTCCGGCTTTCCAGTGAGTATAGCTCGCTTCGATTTCCGGCCATAACAGATTGGAAACATGCGCCTGAAGCGAGGTATTCCAAACAACGGGAAGGCCGACCACATTCTGGTTCGCATCTGGAATGCTGGCGCTGAGTGTGCTCTGCACGTCCAGGCCCTGTTCACGCGATCCCCATCCTTTCCCGACTGCAAGAGTGGGTGTAACGATCGTCTGGCCCGCAGTGAAAGGATGGTTGCCTGTCGGCGTGCTAAGGCCCAGAAAGCCGGTCACGATGTAATTGCCATGCTCCTCGTTTGCCGAAAGAAAGCGGTATTTCACCAGGAAGGTTTCATCCGCCCATCCGCGTGTCGTCGTCGCGGGGGTTTGCTGAACCAGATAGCCGGGTTGCCCGATGATCGTCTCCACGTTTTCGGATGGAATGAGTTCCAGCCCTTTGCCGCCCCCGTAGTTTGTCAACGTGGTGTTCCCGGACTTGTATTGCCGGGTTTGATCGTAGCGATATTCTTCTTCAAGCCTGGGTGTGATGGTCACGAGCGGCGTCATCCAGTGGGGCTGCTCTTCCTGCGTTTTGTTGACGACCGCGAACCAGCTGCTGTCATTCGAACCCTCTGGATTCTGCCCGGAAGATTCTGTACCTGACTCGGCAAACGCGCTGAAGGCGCATGAACAGAGGGCAAGTCCGATTGTCGGCGTAAGGCTTTTTGCAAACGTAAGCATGATATTCCCTTTATCAAAATGAGATGAACGCGTTTCGCTATGTATTTTACTATATAGCGATTGGCGAGAACTGCAATGACGAATAAGCAATAACGGTGCCAGCACAATATCCTATTGAAATAAAATGAGATGATGGTTTGTGTGTCGATTTCGATCGGGGAAATTGTCGTATTTGCTACACCATGTGTAGCAAATGGTTCATCGTTCGTTGAGTCTGAACCCGGCATGGCAGGCGACGCACTGGGTGGTGACCCTGGAGAGGGAGGCGATCGCCATCCGGTAGTCCCGGGCTTTGGCCGCATTCCTTGCGTCCAGCGCAAATTGATCTGCAGCCGAGTGCATGCGAAATCCGATCTTGTGCATGGCTTCAGGCATGAATTTGGAAAGCGCGCTGTTATCCGTCCGGGGGCCCGGGCTTTCTTCGTGGTGCATTGCCATGTCGGACATTCGGCAGGCTTCAGACGAAGGTGCCCCGAGACCGATGCGGTTCTCGGCAATATCCGCAGCCTGATAGAACCGGCCCTCGGCTAGCGCCGCCTGAATTTCGGAAATGGCCGAAAGGTGATCGCGCATGTTCATGAGAAACTGCTCGCGGATTTCGGGAGGGAGCGTTATGCCGGTTCGTGCGCTGGGCGCACCGGATGCATCCAGTGCCATGATGCCGAGCAGGAGGGACAGGGCATGGCGTTTCATGGTAATGCTATCGGCGGAGTTGTTCCAGATTGTCGGCGATTTCGCTCGCCGCGTTCGCCTGCTGTTTGGCTGCAGAAGCGATATCGGTGACGACCGCCTGGATCGTCTCGATGTCGCGCACGATTTGTTCGAGCGAGGATTCGACTTCGTGGGAAAGCGTTTCGCCCTTTTCGGCTTCGCAGCGCCCGTTTTCCATGACCTCGACGGCATGGCGGGTGCTGCTCTGGGTTTCTTCGATCATTTTCCCGATTTCGGCTGTGGCCGATGTGGTGCGCTCTGCGAGCTTCCTCACTTCATCTGCGACGACAGCGAAGCCCCGCCCCTGTTCTCCCGCCCTCGCGGCTTCAATGGCTGCGTTCAGCGCGAGCAGATTGGTCTGTTCGGCAATTTCCTTGATCACGCCGACGATGTTGCCGATCTTCTTGGATTGATCGCCCAGCCGCTCTATCGTTTCGGATGCGGAGCGAACTATTTCGGCGACCTGACGCATGCCGGCCAGCGCCTGGCGGACGATTTCCCTGCTGCTGCCCGCACTGTTGAGCATGTTTGCGCCGAGATCGGATGCAGAAATCGTATTCCTGGCCACTTCGGATACCGAAGTGCTCATCTGTTCCATGGCCACTGCAATCTGTGCAATGCGCCCTTCGAGATAATTCCTGCGCTGTGTCGCTTCCCGCTCGATTTCCTGCACCACCTTGTCTGCAGTGATGTCTGTCCAGCAGGCCATGTAGCATAGCGCTTCGTTCTGTCTGGTCGAATGCCAGATGGGATAGGTGCGTACAAGGAAAGTCACTTTTCCGATGGGGATCTCAGCATCGTGCATGCCTCCGGACGACAGTCCGGCCAGGATCTTTCTGATGCGGTCCGGGTCCTTGTGAAACTGGTGGATGGAATTGCCGAAAGCCAGGTTCACGTCCGTTCCGGTTGCACGGCTCAAGTCGTCGTGGTAGCGCCGCAATGCGTCGCGAGCGGCCTTGTTCATGTAGAAGATACTGTTTTCGTGTCCGGTGTCGCAAAGCATCACGATATTGTCGAGGCAGTCGAGAATCTGGGTGAGCTTGGCAATCTCGGCGGTTTTCTCCTGAAGTTCTACGCGTAGCCTGGATGATGCGAACATGGTTGAATCCTGTATGTGGGTTTGGTTCAGTGGGCGCCTGCAGCGATTTCCCTGATGACGGAGGCACCCACGCTGTCATTGCAATCCAGTTGCTCGATCTTGTCGAGGATACGCCAGCACCCGGATTCATCCCCCTGGCGCAGCCTGATGAAGGCGAGCGCCTTGAGGCTGAAAAGGTAGAAATGGGCGGCTTCATTTGTCCAGTCTGCGGAATCGGCATCGAGATTGCCCCAATCAGGATCGAATCCGCCCTGATTTGCTGCTTCGATCAGGGCTTCCCTTGCGATTCTCTCGGCATCGACAAGCCGCTTCTTGTAGAAATAGAATTTGTACAGCGAAAAATGGACGGCGAGGCTGCCGGGCGCCATTTGCCTCGCCTCGAGTAGCTTCGCTTCGGCCATTTCCGTTTCTCCGTAGTGTCCCATCGCGTCGAGAAGCAACTCGGCTATGCCGGGAGGCGCTGCGCCGCCGTACAACTCGAGGGTCATACCGGCCTGTTTTCCGGAATGCGTACCGGTCCCATCACGGCAATCCCTTCAGCGAAGGTGATGTTCTTGAATTTTCCGCTGAAATTGGATGCGGCGTTCGCGACGGCATCGATTTTTTCCCCCGAACCCAGACGCTTGATGTCGCCCCGGTCGAGAGTGAGACATTCGAGCATCTCGTTCCAGACTGTCGCTTCATCCAGGGGCAGGACATAAAACCCGATTCCTTCGAGTTCGATATGATATTTTTCGGAAATGTCGATGTTTCCAGCGAAGACGAAATATTTTCCATTGGCGTCGAGATAGGGTTTAAGGGCTTCGACGATCAGTTCGAGATGGGCAAGGGAATCGACATGGCAGCCCATGAAGCGGATTTTTTCTGAATCCGTCCAGAGGATGACCTGATCGGCCATGATTTCGGGCGGACGTGCTTCGTCCGCGAATTTGGCTGCTTCCTTCAGCACCAGGTTGCCGCGGAATCCGAAGGTGCCGGGATTTCCGGTCTTGCCGGAAAAAACCGGGGAGAGAAGTTTTTTTTCCTGCTCGAGTTTTTCTATGACTGTCATGATGCCTTTTCCATTCAAGTTGATTAATTCCAGATTTCGGTCGGTGCAAGGAGTCTCTCCACTGGGGTGTCGCCCAGAAGATGCTTGTCGAAAATTTCGGCTATGTCGGATTTTTCCACCCGGGCATAGAGGGTGCCTTCCGGGTAGACGAGCACATTGGGACCCATGTCGCACGGACCGATGCATCCCGTATAAGAGACTGCGATCGAATCGTAGAGATTGCGCCTTTGCAATTCCTGCCAGAATGCCTGCAGCAGTTCGGTTCCGCCGTTCTGGACGCATGAGCCTTTGGGATGCCCAGGCGGGCGACTCTGGCTGCAGACGAATACGTGTTTCCTGGGTTTGGGCATGAATGCTCCTCTTGGGTTGGGTGAAATTTCTAGCCGAATTTGAACAGGATGCCGTAGCCGCCTCTGGGGTATTCCCAATCGACATTGCGATGCTCGGAGCAGATGACGCGGCAGGTACCGCATTCGAGGCACCCGTCTGTAATCAGCACGATTTTGCCGTTGCCCTCCTCCGTGTAGCAGCCGGCAGGGCAGCACACCGTGCAGGCGAGGCTCTTGCAGTCGTTCTGGCAAATATCGGGATTCTTGATGCTGATATGGGGATGTCCCGCATCGACCTTGTAGCGGTTCTGGAAAAGTTTGTCCTCGACCTTGATCATTCGAAAGCCCTCCACATTTTGAATGCGTCGCCCATGAGTCCGAACAGAGATCGCTTGCCGACGAAGTTGCGCCTGATTTCGCGCTCCTTGGTTTTCTTGTCCACCCCGTCCACGGTCAGCATGGAATGGGCCGCTTTATTGAGAAGCTCCGGATAGGTCGTGAAGAATTGCGGGTTCTTGTGCAGTATTCCGGGCATTTCCTTGTATTTCTTCAGATCCTTCATCAGGAAGCTCTCGTCGAGTTTTTCCCGGTAAAGGGCGAGGTTCGCCTCGGTCATGAATTTCCCTTGTTCTTTCAGGGCGATGACGGTTTCCGCGGCGAGCCTGCCCGAAGTCATCGCGAGATTCGATCCTTCTCGGTGAACCGCATTGACGAACATGGCGGCGTCCCCCACCATCAGCCATCCGTCCCCGTAGATTTTCGGGATCGCCTTGTACCCGCCTTCGGGAATCAGGTGCCCGGTATATTCCTTCATCTCGCCCCCTGCGATCAGCGGACGGATGGCAGGATGCGCCTTCATTTCTTCGAGCAGCGCATAGGGCGTGGTCTTCTGCTGCTTGAAGTCGGAGAGCATGCATCCCACGCCAATGGTGATCGATTCCTTGTTGGTATAAAGGAACCCCGTTCCCATCATGCCTTTGGTGATCTTTCCCACCATTTCGATCACCACGCCTTCGTCTTCGCCGATGTTGAAGCGCGCCTCGACGGTTTCCTGGGGAAGGAAGTGGATTTCCTTCACCGCGAGAGCGACATCCCTGGGGTCGAGTTCGGGATGGAACCCCGCCTTCTTGGCCAGAAGCGAATTGACGCCGTCAGCCAGGATCACGATGTCGGCGTAAATCGCCCCGCCTTCCCTGTCGGCCTGGACGCCGATCACCCGGTTTCCGTCGAGGATCAGGTCGCTGACGGTGGTCTCGCAAATCAGGAGCGCGCCTGCATCCTGCACTTTTTTCGAGAACCACTTGTCGAACTGGGCGCGGATGATGGTATAGCGGTTGTAGGGTTCCCTGTTGAATTCGGCAGAGCGGTAGGTGCTGCCGACATAGGATTCGTCGTCCAGGACCCACATCTGCTGCTCGACGATATGGCGCTCCAGAGGGGCGTCCTCCCTGAAATCGGGGATGATGCGCTCCAGCGCATCGGAATACAGGATCGCGCCCTGCACGTTCTTGGAACCCGGATATTCCCCGCGCTCGATCTGCAGCACCTTGAGCCCGGCCTTTGCCAGGGTATAGGCTGCCGCATTCCCGGAAGGACCGGCTCCGACCACGATTGCGTCAAATTTCTCCATTTCTGCTCCTTAGCCAGCCATCCTGGCCGTCGATAAATGTTGCCGGAATGCCTCGGTGAGCGCCGGCACAATGACCATCGCATTGCCGACGATGCCGTAGGTTGCGAAATCGAAAATGGGGGCGCTCGGGTCCGAGTTGATCGCAATGATCACATCCGAATCTTCCATGCCGACCCGGTGCTGGATAGCCCCGGAAATGCCGGCTGCGATGTAAAGCTTGGGCCTCACCGTCTTGCCCGACTGGCCGACCTGGCGGTCCGCTTCCACCCATCCCGCCTGGACGATGGGGCGCGTGGCACCCACTTCGGCTCCGAGCACTTTGGCCAGATCCCATATCAACTGGAAATTTTCCGGCTTCTTCATTCCCCGGCCTCCGGAGACGATGATGTCGGCAAAGGCAAGCTGAGGCTTGCCCTGGAGGTTGTCGGGGATGTATTCGAGCACCTTGGTGATGATCGATTCCTCGACCATGTCCAGGGGATGCACGATGATCCGCCCAGTCCGGTTGCCGTCCTTTTCCGGCATGGCCATCACCCTTGGCCGGACGGTCGCCATCTGCGGCCTGTAGTTGAGCGTGACGATGGTACAAAGCAGGCTTCCCCCGAAGGTCGGACGGGTTGCGGCCAGGCTGCGATTTTCCATGTCGATGGCAAGTTCGGTGCAGTCCGCGGTGAGTCCTGTCTTCAGGGTGGTCGCGACGCTTCCTGCGAGGTCGCGCCCCAGGGTCGTGGCGCCGATCAGAAGAATCTCGGGCTGATAGCTGTTGACGAGATCGGTCAATCCCTTGGTGTAGGGTTCGTTCCTGTAGTCCTTCAGCAGATCTTCTTCCATCAGGTAGCAAAGGTCTGCTCCGTAATGGATTGCTTCGCTGCAGAATTGGCGCGATTCAGGCCCCGGCGTACCCATCACGATTCCGGCGAGTTCGACCCCGAGCTTGTCGGCAAGCTTGCGGCCTTCGCCCATCAGTTCCCAGGAGACGGGATGCACCTGCCCCCGCTCGTGTTCGACGAACACCCATACACCCTTGTAGGCGGCGAGTTTCGGGTCGAGCTCGACCTTCCTTCTTGCCGGTTTTCTGGGTTCGTTATCTTCGCTCATGGCATTTCCTTTGCAGTGGAATCAGGGGGCATTCTTTGCGATATCCCGCACGAGATTCGGTTTTTTGGTGAAAAGCTTGGCAAGCAGCGTGACGGCGAGATCCCTGGGCTGATTGCTTTCCGTGTCGATGATTTCGGCCTTCACCGATTTCGGCGTTGGGGCGAAAACCTTGCTCACGATGGTGGGGGAGCCCTTGAGTCCGATTTTCGTCAGATCTTCGATGCCGGCCTTTTCCTTGTCCCAGGTTTTGAGCGGATAGCGCGCTGCGCGGAACATGTTGCTCATGGTGGCAAAGCGCATCTCGTTCGTCCCTTCCAGAACCGTGACGAGGCAGGGCAGACTGGTTCTCAAAACCTGAACTCCTCCTTCGGCGCGCCGTTCAACGGTGATCGTCCTGTTTGCCAGGTCGACTTCCCTCACTTTCGAGACATAGGTGAGAAGCTGCATGTCGAGGCGCTTGGCGATGCCAGGGCCGACCTGCGCCGTGTCCCCGTCTATGGTTTGCTTGCCTGCGAAAATCATGTCGATCGGGATGTCCTTTTCGATCTGGCTGATGGCCGAGGCGAGCGCATAGCTCGTGGCGAGCGTATCCGAACCTGCAAAAGCCCTGTCGGTGACCAGGATCGCATCGTCCGCGCCGAAGGAAATGGCTTTCCTCAGGGCGGCCTCGGCCTGCGGCGGTCCCATGGAAAGCACCGTCACGCGCCCGCCGTACTGGTCCTTGATGCGCAGCGCCTCTTCCAGGGAATAAAGGTCGTAGGGATTGACGATGGCCGGAACGCCCTGGCGCATGATGGTATTGGTCACGGGATGGACGCGGATTTGAGCGCTGTCCGGTACCTGCTTGATGCAAACGACGATATGCATTTATTTCGAACTCCTCTAGACGCGTTGCTGCGATGGCAGGGTGCTTCTCAGGCTGTCCAGCCCGATGCTTTTCCCGTCCTGGTCCTGGAATACCTTGAATACCTTTTCCCGTGCAGGCGTGGACCTGACGAAGTCGCCGTAAGCGCGAACCAAAAGATCCCTGCAGATGCTTCGCAGTGGTTCGTCGCCCATGTCTTCCGTCCCCGGGGTTGCGCGCAGGTACTGGTTGAATCGCTTCAGGATGTGCAGGCGGTTGACGTTGACGACGGCCTGGTCGTACTCGATCGAGAAGAAGTCGAGAAATTCCTCTGCCGAAGAAAGATTGCCCATTTGCTGTGACAGGGTGTTCATTGCGTTCCTTTCAGTGAAGTTTTTCCGGGCGATTGTCGCCGCAGAGACTGGAATTCATGCTTGCATCGATTTTCCCGAGATCGGCGACCTGCTTTTCCAGCGCATCCATCCGATCCAGCAGGCAGGAAATCGCTTTTCCGACAGGGTCCGGCATCAGGTGATGGTCGAGGTCTATGCCGTTCTTGTCGATCTGGCGGCGGCTTGCCGGCAGCACGACTTTCCCGGGAATCCCGACCACGGTCATGTTGCAGGGCACGTCCTGAATCACCACCGAGTTGGCTCCAATCCGGGCGCGGCTGCCGATAGTGATGGGGCCGAGGATTTTTGCGCCGGCCCCCACTACCACGCCGTCTTCGAGCGTCGGGTGGCGCTTTCCGGGATTCCATGAGGTTCCGCCCAGAGTCACGCCGTGGTAGAGCGTCACTTCATCTCCTATGATCGCAGTTTCCCCGATCACCACGCCGCAGCCATGATCGATGAAGAAATGCCGTCCTATGGCGGCTCCAGGATGGATGTCGATCTGGGTGAGCATGCGCCCCATGAAGCTCAGGAATCTCGCCGTATACCGCCAGTTCCTTTCCCACAAGACATGAGAGATTCGGTGGATCATGACGGCATGCACGCCGGGATAAGTGGTCATGACTTCCCATTTGGTCCTCGCCGCAGGGTCGCGCTGGAATACGCAGGCGATGTCTTCATTCAGATTTTTGAAAAAATCGATCATGTCAGCTCACCGAAAGACAGGTGAAGGCTTCGAGATAGAAGCGCTCCAGGTCTTTGGAAACGGGCGCCCGCTTGTGGAGCACGGCATGGTCGCGGATGCGCTGCAAAATGGATTTGGCCTCATGTTCGGTGAGCGTGATGCCGAGCTTCGCATACGCATCCATCACCGATTTCGATCCGGAATGCTTGCCCAGCACGAGCCTGTGCTCGCGTCCGACTTCGGCCGGATCGAAGTTCTGGTAATTGGCGAGATTCTTCAGCAATCCGTCGACGTGGATGCCGGCCTCGTGGCTGAATACCGATTCGCCGACTATGCTCTTGTTGGCGGGTATCGGTCGGCCCGAGGCGCGTGCGACAAGATCCGAAATCCCGGGAAAAAGCTTCGCATCGATGCCTGTTTCGATGCCGTAAATATGGCGCAGCCCCATCACGACTTCTTCGAGAGGAGCATTCCCGGCGCGCTCCCCCAGCCCGTTGACTGTGGTATTGACATGGCTCGCCCCGCCGAGAATGGCGGCCAGGGTGTTGGCCGTGGCAAGCCCGAGGTCGTCGTGAGCATGCATTTCGATTTCAAGGTCGGAGGATTCCTTCAGGCGACGGATTCGGTCGAAAGAGGTGAAAGGGTCGAGCAGCCCGAGCGTGTCCGCGAAGCGGAACCTGCGCGCACCTGCGGCTTGCGCCGTTTCCATCACTTTCAGCAGGAAATCCGGGTCCGCACGGGAAGCATCCTCTCCGCCCACGCTGACTTCCATTCCGAATTCGCGCGCTTCGCTGACATGGCGGGTGATGGCGCGCAACACCCAGCCCCTGTCCCGTGAAAGTTTGTGATGGATCTGTATATCCGAAACGGGAATCGAAAGATTGACGATATCCGCCCCGCAGCCCAGGGATGCCAGCAGATCCTCCTGCTTCATCCTTCCCCATACCATGAGCTTCGAGGCAAGGCCGAGCCCGGATATGGCGCGTATCACTTCGCGCTCCTCCGCCCCGAGTATCGGGATGCCGACTTCCATCTCCATCACCCCGGATTCGGAAAGAGCCTGTGCGATTCCGATCTTTTCAGTGGCGTTGAAGGCGACGCCGGCCGTCTGCTCGCCGTCCCTTAAAGTCACGTCATTGATCATTACCATTGGAAGCCCCTTTGAAAATCCCTTGCCCAGCCCTCAGCAATTGCTGTGCCAGATATGCATGTTCCTTATGAATCATTGTGTTGACAGCGATCATGGGATGAGCCAGGGGCTTCTTCGTCGGGATTTGTAGGGTTTGCAACAATGACCATCGGATAAAGCTGTCTTGTGAATGAAGCGTAGCGAATGCGACAAGGATCGCGAACGTGCTTCCAATAAAAACAATGAATTGGATATTGGTACGGGAATTGCTTGACAGGAATTGTCAAATTTTCGAAAGGTTGAGCCATGTCCATCGTATTCACTGACAGCGCTGCCGACAAGGTGAGGGAAATCCTCGTCGAAGAAGGCAATGCCGACATGAAGCTGCGCGTCTATGTCACGGGAGGAGGGTGTTCTGGCTTCCAGTACGGATTCGCCTTCGAGGAAAAAGCGGGCGAGGACGATACCGTCGTCACCAAAAACGGCGTGGACATGGTCGTCGATCCCATGAGCTTCCAGTATCTCGCAGGCGCCGAGATCGATTACCAGGAAGGACTGGAAGGTTCGCGCTTCATCATCAAGAATCCGAACGCCGCGACCACATGCGGTTGCGGCAGTTCGTTTTCGGTCTGAGGAGGCATATATGAGCGTCATGATGAGCGAGCGAGCTGCGCGGCATGTGCGGAATGAAGTGGGCAAGGCGGGGGGATTCGGCTTGCGCCTGGGTGTGAAGCAGGCCGGGTGCACGGGGCTGGCG
>JAJZRP010000056.1 GCA_021802655.1 Pseudomonadota bacterium | reverse complement strand
CTCCCCAGTACCTCCGGGCGGAAAGTCGATCTCGGCGCGGAGCGGGGAATCGTCGTCGTTTATTTTTATCCCATGACCGGAAGGCCGGATTCTCCGCCCATGACAGGCTGGAACGACATACCCGGAGCAAGGGGCTGTACGCCGCAATCCTGCGCATTCCGGGACCGTCATGCAAAATTGAAGGAACTGGGGGCGACGGTTTACGGCGCGAGCGCACAGCCTCTGGAGGACCAGAAGGAAGCCGCCGGGCGGCTCCACCTGCCGTTCGAACTGCTCAACGATTCTTCGTTCGAATTCGCCGGGGCATTGCAGCTTCCCACTTTCGAATACGCTTCGAAGAAGCTGATCAGGCGGCTCACGCTGATCGCCGAAGACGGCGTGATCAGGAAGGTTTTTTATCCGGTATTTCCGCCGGACCGGAATGCCGCCCGCGTCATCGAATGGCTCGATGCGCGTCAAGGGGCGGGGTAGTCCGACGGGCTAGCCCGCGATCCGGTTTTCTTCTTCCTGCCTCGGGGGAGCATGCAGGAAGCGGGAAAGCTCCTCAAGAGCCTGTTTGTAGACTTCGCGCTTGAATTCGATCACGGAATTCAGGGGCACCCAGTATTGGCTCCAGCGCCAGGCGTCGAATTCCGGATGCTCGGACGAGCGCAGGCAGACGTCGCAGTCGCGCCCCACCAGCCTCAGGAGAAACCAGATCTGCTTCTGTCCCTTGTAATGGGTGCTCCATTCGCGCCTCACCCAGTTCGGCGGCACCTCGTAGCGCAGCCATTCGCGCGTTCTTCCCAGTATCTTGACATGCTTCGGGGCGAGGCCGACTTCTTCCATCAGCTCCCGGTACATGGCCTGCTCGGGTGTCTCCCCATGTTTGATCCCGCCCTGCGGGAACTGCCATGAATGCTGCCTTATCCGCTTGCCCCAGAACACTTCATTCTTCGCATTGCACAGAATGATGCCGACATTGGGGCGGTATCCGTCACGGTCGATCATGCTTGGCCCCGTTCAATTCCTAATTATCACAATTCTTTCACATTTCGTAGCGGAATGAAAGGCATGAAGAAGTTTCTTCAAAACGGCCCGGTTCGGATAAAATAGGCTACTCTTCAAATCATGGAAAGGCGTCATGCGAACCTCGCGATTTTTCATATCCACCCTCAAGGAAGCGCCTTCGGAGGCGGAGCTGGTCAGCCACAGGCTGATGCTGAGAGCCGGACTCATCAGGCGGCTTGCAAGCGGCCTTTACTCCTGGATGCCGATGGGGCTCAGGGTATTGCGCAAGGTGGAGGCCGTGGTGCGTGAGGAAATGAATGCGAGCGGTGCGCTCGAACTTTTGATGCCGGCCGTGCAGCCCGCCGAGCTCTGGCAGGAATCCGAACGCTGGGAATTCTACGGCGCTGAACTGTTGCGCCTCAAGGACAGGCATCAGCGCGACTTCTGCTTCGGGCCGACCCACGAGGAGGTGATCACCGACATCGCCCGGCGCGAAGTGAAAAGCTACAAGCAGCTTCCCCTCAACTTCTACCAGATCCAGACGAAATTCAGGGACGAGATACGTCCCCGCTTCGGGGTGATGCGCGCCAGGGAATTCGTGATGAAGGACGCCTATTCCTTCCACGCCGATTTTGCGAGCCTGGAGGAGACCTACAACATCATGCACGCAACCTACGGCAGGATTTTCGAAAGGCTCGGGCTCGGGTTCAGGGCTGTGGCTGCGGATACGGGTTCGATAGGCGGAACCGGCTCCCACGAATTCCACGTCCTGGCGGACTCCGGCGAGGATGCGATCGCGTTCTGCCCGGACTCGGGTTATGCGGCGAACGTCGAACTCGCCGAGGCGCTGCCTTCCGGGGAGCGCGGGGAAGCTTACCAAGAAATGGTCAAGGTGGCGACTCCCGGAGCCAAATCGATAGAGGAAGTCAGTTCCTTCCTGGATGTTTCTCCCCATGCCGTGGTGAAATCGCTGCTGGTGATGAGCAAGTCCGGCATGCCCTGCCTGCTCCTGCTGCGGGGAGACCACCAGCTCAACGAGATCAAGATCGGCAAGATCGTCGAAGGCTGGCGCTTCGCCACCGAGGAGGAGGTCGAGCGTTTCATGGGGTGCCGCCCGGGCTACATCGGCCCTGTCGGTCATCGCGGCAATGTGACCGTGATTGCGGACAGATCCGCCGCCGCCATGTCGGACTTCGTGTGCGGTGCGAACGAAAACGGATTCCATCTCAAGGGAGTCAATTTCGGCCGCGATCTTCCCGAGCCGGATCGCATCGAGGACATCAGGAACGTCGTTCAGGGAGATCCGAGTCCGGACGGAAAGGGTTTTCTCGAAATCTGCAGGGGGATCGAGGTCGGACACATATTCCAGCTCAGGACCAAATATTCGGAGAAGCTGCAAGCTTCCTTCCTCGACGAATCCGGGCAGGCCAAGATCATGGAAATGGGCTGCTACGGCATAGGGGTCTCCAGGATCGTGGCTGCGGCCATCGAGCAGAATCACGACGACAGGGGGATCTGTTTTCCCGAGGCGATTGCCCCGTTCCGGGTCGCGATCGTGCCGATCGGGATGAAAAAGAGCGAAATGGTGAGAGAAGCCGCAGAGAAGCTTTACAAGACGCTGCTCGAATCCGGCATCGACGTTTTGTTCGACGATCGGGACGAGCGCCCCGGAGTGATGTTCGCGGACATGGAACTCGTCGGCATCCCCCACAGGATCGTGGTGGGGGAGCGCGGACTCGCGGACAAACAGATCGAATACCAGGGAAGGCGGGATGCCGCAGCGCGCAGCATCGCTCTCGATGAAGCTGCGGAATTCGTGAAAAGGCTATGCGCGTCCTGATCCTCCTGCTGGCGGCCTTTGCCTCCAATGCCTTTGCCGGAGACCAGGCTTTTGAAGTCCTGTCGGCGAGCGTGAGGGCGGTATTGCAGCAGTCGGTGAGCGACATGTCGAGTCCGCACATGGTCTTCGGAACGGAGGAGGAAGGCATTGCCTGGCTTGCCGAGATGTCGAAGCGGCTGGAAAAACGCATGCCCGACAGTGCAATTCGCATCGACTTTCTGAAAACGGTGCAGTACGAGGCGAGCCGGGCGGGGCTCGATCCCCAGCTCGTGCTCGCCCTGATCCAGGTCGAGAGCAATTTCAACAAATATGCCGTATCCAGTGCGGGTGCGAGAGGCTACATGCAGGTGATGCCCTTCTGGGTCGCAGAGATCGGAACGAAGGATCAGGACCTTTTCCAGCTGAGAACCAATCTGCGCTACGGTTGCACCATTTTGCGCCATTACCTCGATGTCGAAAGAGGGGATCTTTCCAGGGCGCTCGGAAGATACAACGGCAGCCTGGGGCTGCCCGACTATCCTCAAAAAGTTTCTGCAGCCTGGAGAGACACATGGGCCTACCGTCAGCATTTTGCGCAAGCGCGCTGATTGCCCCGAAAATCGGGACGATCAATGTCTTAAATCGGTCTTTATCCCGCTCCGTTTGATCTGTAGCATGATTTCCTCGCAGGAGGAATGGAAATGAACCGGGCATTCGAAACAGTAAAAGCGTCCAGGCAAATCGAACGGATCGTGAATGGCGTTGCGACCAGCGACGGCGCGGGGGTCAGGTTGACCCGGCTGATAAGTCAGGAACTGCAGAAGCGGCTCGACCCCTTCCTGATGCTGGATAATTTCGGCAGCGACAATCCTGACGACTATATCGCGGGTTTTCCCGACCATCCGCATCGGGGCTTCGAAACCATAACCTACATGCTCGCCGGGCGCATGCGCCACAGGGACAGCGCAGGCCACGAAGGGCTGCTCGAAAACGGCGGAGTGCAATGGATGACTGCAGGCCGTGGCGTGATCCATTCCGAGATACCCGAGCAGCAGGACGGGCTGATGGAAGGTTTCCAGCTCTGGCTCAACCTGCCTTCGAATAAAAAGATGATTTCCCCCTGGTACCGGGACATTCCCAGCCAGGAAATCCCTTCCTATGTCACGCCTGACGGGGTTTCCGTGCGCGTGATCGCGGGAAGGAGCAACGGCGTAGAGGGTGCGGTTTCGCGCGAGAATACCGAACCTCTTTATCTCGACATCGATCTTCCCGGGGGAAGCGCATTTCATGCGATCCTGCCCGCCACCCACAATGCCTTCGTCTGCGTTTATCGGGGAGAGATCGATATACGCGGAAAAAGGCTGGCGGAAAAGCGCATGGCTGTCCTCTCCAACGAAGGGGAAGGCGCGATCCTGAAAGCAGGGAGCCCCGCCAGGGCGATCCTGGTCGCGGGCAGGCCGCTCAATGAACCTGTCGTGCAGTACGGCCCTTTCGTGATGAATACCCGGGAAGAGATTTACCAGGCGCTCAGCGATTTTCGGGAAGGGCGCTTTGCCAACTGAATTCCTCCTGCAGCAATGCCGTGAGCGCATGGCCTGAAAGCGGTTTTGCGATCAGGTATCCCTGGAATTCGTGGCAGCCCTGATGGCTCAGAAAATCGAATTGTTCCTGGTTTTCCACGCCTTCCGCCACCACCACCTTGCCCAGGCTTTTTCCGAGCGAAATCGCTGCGCGGGCGATCTTGGCGACTTCCTCTTCGTGTTCCACGCCGGTGACCAGCGAGCGGTCGATCTTGATGATGTCGAGCGGGAAGCGGCGCAGGTAGCTGAGCGAAGAATAGCCCGTACCGAAATCGTCCATGGCGAGCGTCATGCCGAGCGTTTTGAGTTCGTGCAGGATGCGCAGGGTGCGCTCGCCATCGCCGAGAAAAACGCTCTCAGTGATTTCCAGCTCGATGCAGGACGGGTCCAGCACCGCAAGCTGCATCTGGGCCGCAATGCGGTGTACGATCTCTTCCCCGAGAAACAGCTTTGGAGAGAGGTTCACCGCGATTTTCAATGGAATTTTCAGTCTGGCGTTCCACCGCGCAGTGGCGGCAAATGCTTTCTGCAGGACGAGCTCGGTCAGGGGAACGATCAATCCGGTTTCTTCAGCGATGGGAATGAAGCGCTCCGGCGAGATGCTCCCCCATTCCGAACTGTTCCAGCGCGCCAGCGCCTCGATGCCGACGATGCGCCTGAGGACATCGACCTTCGGCTGGAAAAATACCTCGAATTCATCCTGTTCCAGGGCGATGCGCATCGCGTTCTCCAGGTTCAGTCTTTCGTCAGCCACCTTGTTGAGTTCGCTGGTATAAAACTGGAAATTGTTGCGCCCCTTGGTTTTCGCGGCGTACATCGCCGCGTCCGCATGTTTGAGCAGGTTCGGCGCATCGCTGCCGTCCTGAGGGAATAAGGCCGTGCCGAGGCTTGCTCCGACCTGGAACTCACGCCCGGAAAGCATGACCGGCTTGCCGATCTCGTTCAGAATTCGCCTCAGCAGAGAAACGATGGAGCCGATGCGGTAATGGTCGTTCAATACCAGCACGAATTCGTCGCCGCCCTGCCTTACCACGACGTCGCTGGTGCGCAGGCAGTTGCGCAGCCTGGAGGCCACTTCGACGAGCAGGCTGTCCCCTGCGGCATGGCCCAGGCTGTCGTTGATGAACTTGAAGTTGTCGAGGTCGACGAACACCACTGCGAGAAAATAGCCGAGGCGCCCGGCATGGGAAATGCTCTGCTCCAGCATCTGGTGCAGCAGGTTGCGGTTGAGCAGGCCGGTGAGCGTGTCGTAGTTGGCCTGCCGCTCCAGCAGGGTCTGGTGGAGTTTGTGCTCGGTGATGTCGTGCACGGTGCCTTCGTAGCAGACGAATTCCCCGCTGACGTTGCGCACCACATGCGCGTTTTCGGAAATCCAGATCTTGCTGCCGTCGCGCCGGTATACCTCGGACTCGAAATTGACGACTTCTCCGTGCAGCTGCATCTGATGCCTGAATTCGTTCCGGCGGTTTACGTCGACGTAGAGCTGGCGTCCGATGTCGGAAAGGGCGTGGATCAGTTCCTCATGCGTGGCATAGCCGTAGATTCTTGCGAGAGCAGGATTGGCGGCAAGATAATGGCCATCCATGGATGTCTGGAAGATGCCTATCGAAACATTTTCCACCAGATTACGGTAGTAGTGCTCGGCGTTTTGCAGCGCATGCAGCGTTTCCTTGTTTGCGCTCTCGTCCTCGACGAACCCTTCGATCACTGGCTTGCCGAGTTCGTCAAGAACGCCTATCCCGCGTTCGTGAACCCATTTGACTTGCCCATAGCTGGTAAGGATGCGGTAGTGCACCGAGAAGCGCTGTCCTATCGATACGGCATTGTCGATTTCCTGGCGCACCCGCAACCTGTCTTCGGGATGGGTTATTTCTTCGTAGGAGACATGCGCGTTCCCGATCAGGTCTTCCGGCGCATATCCGGTCAGATCAATGCAGCCCTGGCTGACGAAAAGCATGGTCCAGCTGGCATCCCGTCTGCAGCGATAGACCATGCCTTCGAGATTGTTCACCAGCGTATCCAGTATCCGGGAAGGATCGACCGGTATTGCAGAATTCAGGCTGAGTCTGTTGCGCATGGTTTGCAAATGGGGTTGGGACAATACCAAGGTAGCAATAATAGTGCCCGGCAAATCCAGTGGCTTATGGCGGGGATCTCCCGGGAAATGCATCAAATCGGGGCGTTGCATGCCCAATCGGGGTGCCGGAAGATCGATTCTCCCGTGTGGCTTGCTCAGGGTTTTCCCAGAGCGGCTTTCAGGGAGAGGTTCAGCTCGTTTTCGATGATGCCGGAGAGTTTGCTGTGAGGCATGAAAGGAAGGGAGACGGAGGGATCGAAAACGGTCATGCGGTAGATTTCGGAGAGGAGGATGTTCCCTGCGTCCCTGCCGAGAAGCCAGCCTTCGGAAGATTCCTTCGCGATGCCGTGCAGGGACAGATCGTCGAAAATGGATTCGACAACATCGAAATCGAGTCTGAGCGCTCTGTGCAGGCTGTCCGCGTCCAGCGCTTTCCCGGATTGATGCGCGAAATAAAGCGCTTCCAGGATTTTAAGGGTGTCGTGGAAACGCTTTCCCGGAAAGGTCTTAAGGTTCCATGAGGCCTGTTCGTAAAGCGGGAGGGAAGCGGTGAAGAGCGCACCGGAGAGCATGATCAGCCAGGAAAGGTAGATCCAGAGCAGAAAGACCGGGATGCTGGCGAAAGCACCGTAGACGAGCTTGTAGGCGGTGAAGTGCGTAATGTACCAGCCGAAGCCGATCTTCATCAGTTCGAATGCGATGCCCGCGAGCGCGCCGCCCAGAAAGGCGTGATGTTTCGGTACGGCGGTGTTCGGGACGATGAGATAGAGCAGGCTCATCGCCAGTATGGTGAGCAGGGCCGGGACGATCTTCAGGAAAAGGATGCCTAGCGAGAATTCGGACGAGCGGCCGATCAGCCAGGAAGTGATCGAGAGGCTTCCTCCGATCAGGATAGGGCCTATCGTGAGCATTCCCCAATAGATGAGAATTCTGTGAATCAGGGTGCGCTTTCTGGAGATGCGCCAGATCGTGTTGAAGACATGGTCTATGGTGAGCATGAGGGTGAGGGCGGTGAAAACCAGGAAGACGACGCCCAGCGTGGTCAGCCTGGCGGCATTTTCGGTGAATTGGCCCATGTAGAAGGTGAGGATTCTGGCCGAGGATTCTGGAACCAGATTGGAGAAAACGAAGGTCTTGACATGGGCCGTCATGGTCGTGAATACCGGGAAGGCCGAAATCAGCGTCAGGGCGATGGTGACGATGGGCACGAGGGACAGCAGCGTCGTGAAAGTGAGGCTGCCCGCCGCCTGAAGGCAGCGCTCCTCGTTGAAGCGTTTTGCGAACAATTGCGCGAAGGCGGCGGTCTTTTTGATATCCATGAAGGCATGCGGTTACGGGCTTCCTATATAATAGCGATGATTCCACATCGGGTGTCGAAAATGAAAGAAATTCTTGTCCTGTTTTACAGTCGCGACCGTTCGGTGAGGGAAATGGCCCATCTGATCGCGAGAGGGGTGGAAAGCGTGCCAAACGCAACGGCAAAGCTCAGAACCGTTCCCAGGGTGTCCATGGTGTGCGAGTCGGTCGAAGAGGACATTCCGGATGAGGGAGCGCCTTACGCCGAGCTTTCCGACCTCGAGTCATGCGCGGGGCTCGCGCTGGGTTCGCCTTCCTATTTCGGCAACATGGCTGCCTCGATGAAGTACTTCTGGGACGGCACGACGCCGCTCTGGATCAAGGGCGCGCTGACAGGCAAGCCGGCTGCGTTATTCACTTCGAGCGGCACCCAGCACGGCGGACAGGAAACGACATTGATTTCGATGATGGTGCCGCTCCTTCATCACGGCATGATGATTCTGGGTTTGCCCTATTCCGAGCCCGAACTTGCCGCAACGGCCTCCGGCGGGACGCCTTACGGCGCAAGCCGCGTGTCGGGCATCCAGAACGACAGGGAACTCTCCATGGAGGAAAGGAAGCTCTGTATTGCGCTCGGCAGGCGTCTTGCCTCGGCTGCGCTCAAGCTTTCCGATTAGCCATGGGCATCCATAGGCTGAAACCCGGAGAACTCAGGCTCTCCATCGATCCCGGGACGCTCGGGTTTTCCGACACTTCCGAATTGGCCGGAAAGGCGCCGCCCTGGATAGGCCAGGAAAGGGCGGAAAAAGCTGCGCGTTTCGGCCTCTCCCTTCCCCATTCGGACTACAACCTTTTCGTTCTCGGGGAGGCCGGAAGCGGACGCTATTCGCTGATGAAGCATCTGCTCCAGGACGAGGCCAGGAAAAGGCCTGCGGCGCCCGACCTTTGCTTCTTCCATAATTTCGATGCGCCGGAGCGGCCCCTCCATCTTTGGCTCGATACCGGCAGAGGGAGGGAGCTGAAGCAGGTTCTCGCCGAATTCGTCGAGACCCTGCAGAAGGAAGTTCCCCGCGCGCTATCGAGCCAGCCTTTCAAGCTTGCCAGCGACAGGATACTGAAAAAATACAAGCAGAAGGAGGCGTCAGCCTACAGGAAACTGTCCGAATTCGCTGAGCAGCGTCATTTTGCCCTGAAGCGCGAGGAAGGGCGCCTCGTGTTCACCGTGCTCGACGAAAAGGGGCAGGTCATGCTTGAGGAGGCCGTCCTTGCGCTTCCCTCGGGCAAGCGACAGGAACTCGACCTTGCCGAGGAATCGCTGAGGAAGGAAATACAGGAATTTCTGGAAGCGATGCATCCGGAAGAAAAGGCCATGAACGAGGCGCTGCATAATCTCAGGATCGATACGGCAAAGCCCGTCATCGTCAGGGAAACCGAAAAATTGAGGCGAACCGAAAAATGGATGAAGGATCCGGAGAAGTTTTCAGGATTTATCGAAAAACTGGTTTTGAACCTGCTCGACAATCTGCCCCTTTTCGATGAGGCCGCCGACAGGGAAGAGCGCGACGAGTGGTTCTCTTGCTGCAAGCTCAACATCCTGGTCGATAATTCCGACTCGGCGGGCGCGCCCGTTCTGGTCGAGGACAATCCCCAGTTCCGCACTCTTTTCGGCAGCATCGATTACCAGGTCGAAAACGACGTGCTCGTCACCGACTTCACCCGCATCAGGGCGGGAAGCCTTTTCAGGGCGAATGGCGGCTTTCTGATGCTGCATGTCGACGATCTGCTCAGGGATACCTGGATGTGGGAAAAGCTGAGGCGCTTTCTGAGAAGCGGCCTGGCGCATATCGAGGAACCGGGCATGGCCCATACGGCCATTTCGGCGGTATCGATCGAGCCCGAGCCTGTCGAGCTGAAAGTCAGGATCGTTCTGATCGGCTCGCGCGAGCAGTATTACGAACTGGAGGAAAGCGATCCGGACTTCATGCGCCATTTCAGGGTGAAGGTCGATTTCGCCGAGGGCATACCGGGGAATGCGGAGACGCATTTAGCCACGTCCGTCCTGATATCCAGCGTGGCCTGCGAGCATGCGCTGCCGCATTTTTCGAACGCCGCAGCCGCGCTTCTCCTGGAGGATGCATACCGGAGAATGGGCGACCGGGAAATGCTGAGCGCAAGATTCTTTCAGCTCGAGATGCTGGTGCTCGAAAGCGCCGCCCTTTGCCGGGCACGGGGCGGGAAGCAGGTCGAGGTTGTCGATGTCGAGGAGGCGCTCGAGATACGCAGGGTGCGGCACAACTATCCCGAAGAGGAACTCAGAGATGCGGTGGGCAGGGGAGAACTGGTGATCAATCTGTTCGGCAAGCGGGTCGGGCAGATCAACGGGCTCACTTTCATCGACCTGGGGGACTATCGCTTCGGCTTTCCGGTGCGGGTTACCGCCAATGCCAT
Organism: Pseudomonadota bacterium; assembly: GCA_021802655.1. GTDB lineage: Bacteria > Pseudomonadota > Gammaproteobacteria > Burkholderiales > JABEVD01 > JABEVD01. The sequence continues at coordinate 743 of JAJZRP010000056.1, read as the reverse complement.
TTCCGGCAGGGGAGGCGTGCTCAACATCGAGAGGGAGGTCGAACTTTCCGGCCCAAACCACGACAAGGGGGTTTTCATCCTGGAATCCTATCTGGGTTCGCTTTTCTCCCCTATCTCTCCCCTGAGCCTGAATGCTTCCCTCGTGTTCGAGCAGGAATACGGTGGGGTGGAGGGGGATTCCGCTTCCCTGGCCGAATTGCTCGCCCTGCTTTCAAGCCTTTCCGGATGCGCCCTGTCGCAGGCGATCGCCGTGACCGGCGCAATCGACCTGCATGGGGAAGTCATGCCCGTGGGCGGCATCAACGAAAAAATCGAGGGTTTCTTCGGGCTTTGTGAGGCTTCCGGGCTGGACGGCACACAAGGGGTCGTTATTCCGTCGCGCAACAGGCGGCATCTGATGCTTTCCAGGCGCGTGCTTGACGCAGTGGAGCGCGGCGAATTTCACATCCATGCGATAGATCATGCCATGGAGGGTATGGCATTGCTTGGCGGGCTCGATGCGGGGGAACTCGATTCTTCCGGGAATTATCCCCCTGATACGATACTGGGACTTGCGCAGAAGAAGCTGCTCGACTACCGCAGGCGCTACCTCGCCTCGATCGGGCGAGGCAAGGGCCCCTAGTCCACCTTGATCGGGATGTAGATCGAACTGCTGCCGCGCCTGATCAGAAGCGCGACGGTCTGTCCCCTCGGAATCCTGGAAAGCAGGTCGTTGAACTGGTCGACGCTGGTGATGTCGGTGT
>JAJZRP010000055.1 GCA_021802655.1 Pseudomonadota bacterium | reverse complement strand
CAGCTGGCTGTAGAGGTGTTCCTCGTTGGCGGCATCCAGCGCGCTTGTCGCCTCGTCGAGCATCGCGTAGCGCGGCGCGGAGAGCAGCACGCGGGCGATGGCGAGGCGCTGTTGCTCTCCAACGGAAAGAATCTTTTCCCAGTCCATTTCGACATCCAGGCCGCCCGACCTTTCCGCAAGATCAGGCAGGTTAACCTTATGCAGCATCAGCAGAAGGGCATCGTCCGGAATCTGCCTTTTCGCGTACGGATAAAGGAGCTGGCTGCGCAGCGTGCCCAGGATCATGTAGGGTTGCTGCGGCACGAACAGTATGTCATTTGGCCTGAAGATTCTTCCGCTGCCCGAATGCCACAGCCCGGCTATGGCGCGCAGCAGGGAGCTTTTCCCGCTGCCGCTCTCGCCCGCAACCATGATGTTTTGTCCAGGTTCGACAGACAACGAAAGGTCTTTGATGAGGATTCTTTCACCATTGGGAGTCTGCAGCGTCATGCCTTCGAGCGCAAGACGGGAATCCTGCAGCGTGCGGATGATATTTCCCGCCTGAGGCGGGTTTTCCCGGGCGAGGACATTCGAGAAGCTGCTCAGGCGAGATATCCCTGCCGAGAACCTGCTCAGGCCCTCGAAATGCTCCACGATCAAGGATACTGCGCCCAGCACTGCCGAAAAGGCCCCTGCGGCCTGGACTACGCTGCCGATTTCGAGTTCGCCCGACAGGACTTGAGGCGCGAGGATGGCGGTCGGGAGGACGATGTTCAGCATGGTGAAGCCGTATTGAAACAAATTCAGAAAGAACTGGCTCTTGATGAGTTTGAGGAAATTGCCGAACGCTTCGGTGAAGCGCCGTTTCACCTGAAGCGATTCCTGCGGCTCCCCTTTGTAGAAGGCGATCGATTCGGCGTTTTCGCGCACCCGGACCATGCTGAAGCGGAAATCCGCCTCGCGCTTCAGCTGCTGGAAATTGAGGCCGATCAGCACCCTTCCGAAGACGAATATCGTGACCATCGTCCCGGTGATCGAGTAAAGGACAAGAAAGTACACGAGTTCCCGTGAAATCGACCACAGCACGGCACTGAAAGCGAGCAGATCCAGAATCGAACCGGCCAGTATCCCCAGAAAGTAGAGCGACCGCTGGGTGAAGGCATCGATGTCCTCGACGATACGCTGATCGGGGTTGTCGATTTCCCTGTTCGCGTTCAGCTTGTAGAAATGGCGGTTGCTGAAATATCGGTCCAGGAAACGATTCGTCAGCCACCGCCGCCAATAGATGCCCAGCCTGTCGCGCGTATAGAAATAGAGGGCGTAGGTCGGCACGGTAATGACGAGCAGCCCGATCGAATACTCGATGGCTGTCCAGAAGCGCGTTTTTTCTTGCGCGGCAAGCGCAGAGGTGAATTCGCCCGCCTGCTGATTGAGCATCACTGCGAACCGGGTCTGCGCGAGGAGCAGGATCACCAGAAGCGCGGTCAGCCCCCAGGCAGTCCATTTCTCTTCCCGGCGCCAGTAAGGCGACGCGATAGTCCAGAACTGCTGCCAAACCTGATTATCGAAAGGCTTCATTCGCGATCCTGTTTGCCGGAAAAACCAGGGCGGGATATATCCGGCCTACCGATATTCCCTCTTATGCCAGACCCGCAGCACGCAGGGGGTGGATTCCCGAATTTCGTGGCGCATTTCATAATGTCCGACCAGAATCCGGCGCACTTCGCGCGGTCCGAATTCTTTTTCGCCGATACGGGGGGGTCAGAAGGGCCGTCGGCAGCAGCCAATTCAGATTCAATCATAGCGATTCGAAATGATTGGATCAAATCGGGCTCTTGATCGAAGAGAACCGGGCCTGCTGCATCGAAGGTGATTCAGAAGCCCGTTTCGTTGACTAAACCGGACGGTGGTGGTTTACTGCCAACGAGCTCAAATCAATCCACGAGAAGAGTAGTACGAAAAGACGGACTAACCGTGGGCAGTCCCAATGAAACTGGCGCGTGCCTAATGGACGATCCTCAGTGCAGTTCCTTGCCGCCCCTTTTCAAACGGTCTATTGCACCTTGATTGTGACAGACCCGCTTTTGCCGGGATTGAGCTTGGGCAATTCTACCCGCAGCACCCCATTCTTGTAAGTGGCCTGTGCGGCATGAGCCCTTACAGGCGCTGGCAGGGGGACCGCCCGACGGAATGAACCGTAGGCGCACTGCATGACTCGCCAGCGCCCATCAGTGTCTTCGCGGTTGAAGCGCTTCTCTCCACTGATTACCAGCATATCGTCTTCCAGTTCGATCTGTATGTCCTTTTTTTCCATGCCGGGTGTTTCCAGTTGCACGACCACCCGGTATTCGTCCTCGAAAACGTTTCCGCCCAGCACGGACCAGCCATGGTTCGGCGCCCAGGAGGCATCGTCCACCTTGGAAGATACAGGCAAATCAGTCCCTTCGGAAGGCTTGAAACGGGTGATTGCTTCCGCACCGGATTTCCAAAGGTGACGCCAGCCTTCTGCCAGACTATCCCACCAAGCCCCCATATTCTCTTTGATCCGATCCAGTTGCATGATGCACCTCCTCAAAGTTATCCGGAAGCGGTGTTAATCCACCACCGGGTGATAAGACTCAGGCAGCCCGAACCTCTATACGGCGAGGCTGGGCATGTTCCGCCTTGGGAATCCGCAGCTTCAGAACGCCATTCTGGAGCTTAGCCGACACATTGTTTCCATCCAGCTCCCTTGAAAGGGTAAATACTCGCCGGTAGCGCGGCAATTCGACTTCTGCATGTATCGCTTCCATCCCTTCAGGTAAATTTATTTCCACCCGGCCTTCCAGAGTCAGGTTGTCGCCTTCCACATGGATGTCCAGTTTATCCTTAGGCACTCCCGGCAGGTCTGCATACAGCGTGATAGCCGTTGCATCTTCGACCACGTGCACTGCGGGGCGCATGGCCGCCACCTCTTGGCGCGGGCTCCCTTGCTTGCTGACTTGATCGCTCATGATTTCCTCCTTGGTCAATGAATCGAAATCCTTCGTGGTTGTGCGGCTTCCTTGCGTGCTACGCTGACGTGCAGCACACCGTCGCGGTAACTGGCCGTGCTTGAGTTCGGGTCGATGTCATCCGGAAGCGAAACAACGCGACGAAAACGCCCGGAAAAACATTCATCGATATGTACTGTTGCCCTCTCCGGCAACGGCGTGTCCTTGCGTTCGCCGCTGATGGTCAGCACGCCTTTCTCTATCTGCACTTCGATTTCCTCCGGCGTCATGCCAGGTACAAAGGCATAGACTTCGACTGATTTTGGCGTAGTGCCTACGTTCATGGCCGGGTAACCGCGGGTCGTGCCACGTATGTTGGGAGAGCCGTCGAACTCGTGCTGCAGACGCTCCAGTTCCGCGAACAAATCGCGGGGGAAAAAGCCTCGATAAAGCATGATGTCTCCTTTCAACATGTTTTCACGCTGGCAGAATTGCCACACCGCTCGACATGTGGGCGCGGACATCAAATTTCAAGTTCTTGAAAGCGGAGAAATCTGACCATATATACTTGCTGGGTCAGAAATACTCTGGAGAAGTCCATGCATTTTCAGGACTATTACAAGATACTTGACGTGCCTCGCGACGCCACAGCGGATGAGATCAAGAAGTCCTTCCGCAAGCTGGCGCGCAAATACCACCCGGATGTATCCAAGGAGAAGAATACAGAAGACCGGATGAAGGAAATCAACGAGGCCTACGCGGTGTTGTCCGATCCGGAAAAACGTGCCGCCTACGACCGCATCGGTCAGGGCTATCAGGGCGGGCAGGACTTCCAACCGCCCCCCGGTTGGGATGCCGGCTTCGAGTTTACCGGGCACGGTTTCTCACCATCGGAGGCGGCGGAGTTCTCCGATTTCTTTTCCGAACTGTTCGGACGCATGGGACCCGGCAGCACATCGCATGGTGGCCGTTTCCATGCGCGTAGCGAAGATCACCGTGCCAAGGTACATCTCGATCTGGAAGACGCCTTTACCGGCGCGGTACGTCAGATCACCCTGCGTGCACCGCGTCTGGATGCACATGGGCGAGTCAGCCTGCAGACTCGTACCCTCAATGTGACCATCCCCAAAGGAATACGTGAAGGCCAAGTCATCCGTCTGGCCGGGCAGGGTGAGCCCGGCCACGGTGCGGCACCGCCTGGCGACCTGCTGCTGGAGGTGCACTTTCATCCGCATGCGCGCATGAAGGCGGAAGGACGCGACATTCACCTCGATCTCCCCTTGACCCCCTGGGAGGCGGCGCTTGGCGGCATCGTTCCCGTAGTCATGCCGGCCGGTGAAATAAAGGTGCGCATACCTGAAGGAGCGCAAAGCGGGGAGCAACTCAAAGTGCATGGCAAGGGCATCCCGGGCAATCCGCCGGGAGATTTGTTGCTTCACCTGCAGGTGGTGCTGCCGCGAGCAGACACACCACAGGCGCGAGCAATTTATGAACAGATGGCACGGGAACTGGCATTCAACCCGCGCCAAAGGAGTTGAGCATGCATGAACAAGATATCCTGACTGGCACGTTGCTGGAAGAAACCTGGCTCACCGTGGAGCAAGCCGCCGCCGCCTGCCGGGTTGAGCCCGCTTGGCTGCTGTCCCACATCGAAGAAGGACTGTTTCCCCAGGCAGAATGCCTGTCAGGAGTATGGCGTTTTTCGGGCATGTCGCTGCTGCGCGCGCAGCGCATGCGACAGGTCGAACGCGATTTTGATGCGGTGCCCGAACTGGCCGCGCTGGTGGCGGACATGCTGGAAGAAATGGATACCTTGCGCGCCCAACTGTGTTTGTTAAGAAAGCCATGAAACAGCACCTGGAAGAACTGCTTTCCCGCATTCGCGCCCTGCAGGAGGAAGTCGAGGAAAGCTATCGCGAAACGCGCGAGGAATGGGAACGCAAACGGCTGGAACTGGCTGGAGAGCTGCGCCGTCGCCAGCGCCGCTACAAGATCGGCGTGTGGCGGTTCCTCGTCGAAGCGCGGCCACTGGTGATGCTGACCGCCCCGGTAATCTACCTCGGCTGGATTCCCTTCCTGCTGATGGATTTTTTCGTCACCGTCTACCAGGCTATCTGCTTTCCCGTCTATGGCATTCCCAAAGTGCGCCGGGCAGATTATTTGGTATTCGACCGCGAATTGCTTCCTTACCTGAATCTGATCGAAAAATTCAACTGTTTCTATTGCAGCTACGGCAATGGCGTTGCCGCCTACACCCGCGAGGTTGCCGCGCGTACCGAACAATACTGGTGCCCGATCAAGCATGCTCGCCGCATTCATGCGGCGCACGATTATTACCCGAAATTCTTCGATCACGGTGATGCCGAGGCCTACAGCCGCGAACTGGAGAATCTTCGCAGGGATTTCAGGAAGCTGAGCAGGTGAGACCGGCATCCTGGAGAGTAATCATTGCACCCTGTCCGGTTGTCATACTGGCGGCTGATTTGATAAATTTACCGCATGGTCCAGCATGAAACGTCGGATCGCATGAACATTTTCGAAACCATTTCCGGACAGATCACGGCAGTCGGTGCACCGCTGTTCGCAGTAACGCTGACGGCGTTGCCTCGCGCCGGCACGCCCGTGCTGTTGTTGCTGCACTGGCACGGCTTCCGTCGTAACCCTCCGCCCCGTGACATTCCTTCCGCACCGCGCCACAGCCCCATCCCCAGTTCCGCCATGCAACTCAATGAACGCTGGGCAGACATCGGCGCGCTGGATCGAGCCATGCTGGATGCGGCCTGGCAGCTCGGGGCATGGCAGCTCGAGCGTGAGGAAAAACGCAGCTGCATGACCGTCGGGGCTCCCGATCGTGAATTTCTCGAATTCAGGCAGGCATTCGGTGACGATCCTTTTGGAGAAAAACTGACGATTTCCGAAGTGCCTGATCGGGAAGACATGATGAAGCTGGCGGCGAAAGTCGGCTATGTCAGGTGGCAATTCAGGCCAGTCAGGGGCGGGGTATGGAAGAACGCATCAAAAGATGACAGCCTGACCATAGATGGCAGCCGCCAGTTGCCCTGCCCCTTTGGCGTCAAGCCGCTTGTAGGCACGCGCACGTCCATGACACGTTACAGACTTGGCCGCATCGAAAGCATTGTCCTGCCCTAGGACTTGAAATTTTTCTGACAGCCCCTATTTTGGGCGATGCGGTATGCCGCAACAGCTTTCGGGCGCTTGCATCATTGCGCCCTGAAGGCAAGTTAAATCAACTTTAATCTGATATCGAATAGGAGATTTATTATGGAAATTCGTCCCCTTTACGACCGGATTATCGTCAAGCGGGTTGAACAGGAAAAGCAGACTTCGTCTGGCATCGTCATCCCGGATTCTGCCAAGGAAAAGCCCGAACAGGGTGAAGTCATTGCAGCAGGCAGCGGGAGACTGATGAAGGACGGAAGCGTCCAGCCGCTTCAGGTGAAGCCGGGCGACACCGTGCTGTTCGGAAAATATTCCGGCACGACGGTGAAACACAATGGTGAGGAATATCTTTTCCTGAAGGAAGAAGATGTCCTCGGCATCATCGAAAAATCAGCTGAGCAGCTTCAGAAAGCTGCGTGATTTCGAACAGTTGAAGGAGATTCAATCATGTCTGCTAAAGAAGTCAAATTCCATGATCATGCACGATCCAAAATCGTCAGGGGAGTCAATATCCTCGCCGATGCGGTAAAGGTGACGCTCGGACCCAAGGGAAGGAACGTCGTCATTGAGCGCAGCTTCGGCGCCCCCCATATCACCAAGGACGGGGTTTCCGTTGCCAAGGAGATCGAGCTTGCCGACAAGTTCGAGAACATGGGTGCTCAGATGGTCAAGCAGGTCGCATCCAAGACTGCAGATGTGGCAGGTGACGGCACGACGACCGCTACCGTTCTTGCCCAGTCCATCGTTCAGGAGGGGATGAAGTACGTGGCTGCCGGAATGAATCCGATGGATCTGAAACGAGGCATAGACAAGGCCGTTTCGGCGGTGGTCGATGAGTTGAAGAAGATTTCGAAGCCCTGCACGACGAGCCGCGAAATTGCCCAGGTTGCGTCGATCTCGGCCAATTCCGATGCGTCGATAGGGGAGACCATCTCGCTCGCCATGGACAAGGTGGGCAAGGAAGGTGTCATCACGGTCGAAGACGGAAAATCCCTGCAGAACGAACTCGACGTCGTCGAGGGAATGCAGTTCGACCGCGGCTACATCAGCCCGTATTTCATCAACAATCCTGACAAGCAGGCGGCAATTCTCGAAGATCCTCTGATTCTGCTCCACGACAAGAAGATCTCCAGCATCCGTGATCTTCTCCCGGTTCTCGAGGAAGTCGCCAAGGCAGGCAAACCGCTCATGATCATCGCCGAGGACATCGAAGGGGAGGCGCTTGCCACCCTTGTCGTCAACAGCATGCGCGGCATCCTCAAGGTCGCTGCGGTCAAGGCCCCTGGTTTCGGCGACAGGCGCAAGGCCATGCTCGAGGACATCGCCATTCTGACGGGCGGAACGGTGATTTCCGAGGAAACCGGCAAACAGCTCGAGAAGGCGACGATCGCGGATCTCGGACACGCCAAGCGCGTCGAGATTCACAAGGAAAACACCACGATCATCGACGGGGCAGGAAAGGCGGAATCCATCAAGGCGCGCGTCAAGGCCATCCAGGCCCAGATCGAGGAATCGACCTCCGACTATGACAAGGAGAAGCTGCAGGAGCGCATTGCCAAGCTCTCCGGCGGCGTCGCCGTGATCAAGGTGGGTGCTGCCACCGAAGTGGAAATGAAGGAGAAGAAGGACCGTGTCGATGATGCCCTGCATGCGACCCGCGCCGCAGTCGAGGAGGGCATCGTTCCCGGAGGCGGAGTAGCCCTGATCAGGGCGAGAGCCTCGATCAAGGACCTCAAGGGCGACAACCACGATCAGGATGCAGGCATCAAGATCGTGCTGCGCGCCCTTGAAGAGCCGCTCAGGGCGATTTCGTCGAATGCGGGAGACGAGCCTTCAGTCGTCGTCGCCAAGATCGAGGCAGGCGCCGGCAACTTCGGCTACAATGCAGCGACAGGTGAATACGGCGACCTGGTCGAGATCGGCGTCATCGATCCGACCAAGGTGACACGAACTGCGCTGCAGAATGCAGCCTCGGTTGCATCACTCATTCTGACGACCGACGCCACGATCGTCGAGGCGCCCAAGGAAGAGAAAGCCGCTGCGCCTGCCATGGCGGACATGGACTACTGAGTCCGCAAGCCAATACGCCCGGGACATACATCCCGGGCTTTTTTGCACCCCATTGGCGAAATGATTGGAATAGGATTTTGAGTGCGAACCATCAATCAATACGTCGACCTTTCCTGCAGGAAAGGTGCCGAAGGAGCGGGTCTGGACATCGATTTTTCGTTTACAACAGTTACGCGGCTGCATGGATGACGAAATCCGCCCTGATTTCTTCGTAAGGAACAAAAATTTTCCCTTCCGGATTTTTCTCGACGAGCCCGACCTCTATCAGGGCCTGGATATCCTCGTGAACGCGCTTCACATCGCGCGCCAGAGTCCTTGCCAGCGCGCGAATGCTTACTGGTCCCAGGGATTGAAGCGCCTCGATCAGATCCCAACGCTTCGGGGTGATGGTGCGGAAGAGGGCGGAAGGCGATTCGAATTCGAGAAATTCGCCCTTGTATTGCCCCGAATCCCAGGTATCCAGAAACTGCTTTCTCAAGTCCGCGAACGAGGCCCTGGATTCTTTCCGGATTCGGATGGTTGCGGTTCTCATCATTTGCTCCTCTCCTTTGCAAGGTCGGCCAGAAAGTCGTCGATGAGCTTTTCAGGGCCGGCGAAAGTGTAGCGTTCTTCGCCATAAACAGTGTGGCGATGGTCACCTTTGGGGCGCTCGTTGTCGTACCCGATGATGCGTTGCCCCGGAAAGCCATAGAACAGTCTGTACTTGTACGGATGCGAGCATCCTTCACAGGCTTCGGCATCTGCACGCAGAGAAGCTGGCAAAGAAGTCAGGATAACTTGCATGATGAAACAATCATAATTATACTTTAATATAACCTAAACCATCGGAGATGTCATGCATACCACCAATTTGCGCAAGGTCGGCGGCTCGATCATGTTGGCCGTTCCGCCGGCATTCCTTGACCAACTACACTTGCAAGCCGGCGCAACGGTCGGACTTGCCATCGATCACGGACGCCTGGTAGTGGAACCGAAGCCCCGTCCGCGCTACACGCTCGCCGAACTGCTGTCCGCCTCGGACTACTCGCAGCCGCAACCTGATGAAGAGCGCGAATGGGTCGATGCTCCTGCTGCAGGTGGTGAGCTGCTATGAGGCGGGGCGACATTTACCTTGTATCGCTTGATCCAACTGCAGGACACGAGCAAAGAGGCAGCCGTCCGGTCCTGATCGTGTCGCCTGACGAGTTCAACGAAGCGACCAGGCTGCCGGTAATCTGCCCGATCACCAACGGCGGAGACTTTGCTCGCCGCCTGGGCTTCGCCGTGCCCGTGACCGGCGCCAAAACTACCGGCGTCGTTCGTTGCGATCAGCCGCGCGTACTTGATTTGTCCGCCCGCCATGCCCACAAGGTGGATACCCTGCCAGCGCCCGTCATGGATGAAGTGCTGGCGAGAGTCGCCACGCTCTTCGAATAAACGTGTATCCACAATTTGGAAATGGGATGCAAAATTTCCTTTCAAAGCAGAGAGATTAAACGTGCCATCGGACTTTTGAAGGAGAATGAGAAATGGCTCAATCTCCTTCATGGTTGGGATTGGACTCTAATTTCACATGCTACTCAAGATGGGGGTGTCGGCATAAATCGACGCGCAACACATTGATAACAAAGCAACAAAATTGCACTTGTCGTATAAGTGTCGAAATGTACCTGCACGGGTTTCTGAGTCAGATCATGGGGATGCGGGAGGTATGCCTGATGCTGCTGGAATTCTTCCGATTGGACTGGCTAAGGTCTTAAATTCGGCCAATCCGGCCGTCGGCCAGTCCGACGATGTCGGGCGGAAATGCGTCAGTGACCTGCCGCTCAGCATAATACCGGGCCCACGTCGGTCGTCTTCGCGGTTCGAAAAAATGGTGGTCTGTCCCCGATATCCCTTGCTGACGAATGTTTGCCCTCTGTTGCCATTAGAACAATACAAGATCAATATAGAGGTAGTGATCCATACTATGCCGAGTTTCAAGTCAAAAATTGATTATCCGCTTGAAATACCATGGGGTTAACCGGAAAATGCCGACATGACTATCGCTACTGTTCAGGCCGTTTCGCGGCAATTCCTTACCAACTCCGACCCACAGGTACTCGCGATTAAGGGTGCCTGGGGGGTGGGAAAAACCTACGCATGGCACCAGATTGTCAAAGATAATCAGAACGCTACTGGACTCAAGCGATACTGTTATGTCTCACTGTTCGGTGTTTCTTCAATCCCAGAGTTGGCTTTATCTATATTTGCCAAGACGCAGGAATTTGAACAGATCGGCACAAATCCGAATATCAAATCCTGGGCTAAAGTATGGTTGCCAACCCTCCTAAAAAAATTCGACCTCCCCTATGTAAAAAATGTATCCGTGGGTCTGGAACAGCTTGCTCCCCATTTGATCAAGGATACAGTCATCTGCCTCGACGATTTTGAGCGGAGTTTTAAGCCATCTGCCGAAGAAATCTTAGGCTTCATTTCATATCTCAAGGAAGAGCGCAATTGCAAAGTTGTTCTGATTTTTAATGAAGAAAAACTTGGAGAAAAGGGAGAGAGTTACGGGCGCTATCGTGAGAAGGTTATCGACATTGAACTTCTATTCGCCCCTTCGTCAAAAGAGGCTGTCGAATGGGCATTTCCGGCGAATATGCCTTGTCGTCAATTTGCCGAAGAGTGCGTTCTTAGCTTGGAGATGGCGAACATCAGGCTGCTTAAAAAGATTGCTGACTTGATCGCATTGCTTCATCTACACTTGAAATCGTTTCACCCTAACTTGATGCAACAAGCCGTGTCAATGGCGGTGCTCTTTGCCTGGGCTTATTACGATAAAAATGAAGATAAACCGGATATGTCATTCATACTCGGTTGGAATAGCTTTAAGTGGGCTTTAAATGAGAGAAAAGAGGAAAAAGACCCAAAGATCGAAGCATGGGCAGCCGTTCTCAGAAACTATAACCTGATTTCCATTGACGAGTTCGATTTAGCTATTTCTAAGGTAATTGAGCACGGTCACATTGAGGAAACTGGACTCTTAAGCGAAGCCACCAAACTTGACTCTAGATTTATGGCCAATGATCTGGAGAACTCTTTCTCGAAGGCATGGAATCTTTTTCACAACTCGTTCAAAAACGATAAAGAAGAGCTGATAACTGCACTAAAAGAAAGTTTTAGGAGAGCCTATCAGCAAATCTCACCAACAAATCTGAATTCGACTGTTCGTTTGCTTCGCAAGCTTGGGCATGATAACGACGCCAATGAAATGATTGACATC